>NZ_JBFBBY010000017.1:0-95216 GCF_040682875.1 Amycolatopsis sp. NPDC051071
TCTGGTGTGGTAACTCGATCCAACCCGACGAGGTTTCTTCACGCTCACAGGGGGTTCACGTGGGTTACAGACACAACTTCCGGCAACCTGCTTAGTAATCATTCTGCCGCTGGTGATCGTCTTCGGGGCTACGGGCGCGGTCGGTGGCGGTTTGTTCACAGCCCTGACCACAGTGCTGACGGGCAGGGCGTACTGCCGTCGACAGCGCGATGGAAATGGATCCTGATGCCGCACACATCATCTGCTAAGACACGTGCGTTGCGGGCACGCATGGACTGCACCGGCGAGCCCCATCAGCTCGTCAAAACCGGCCCGAGCTGTCCACGACAGGCGATACCAGCGGCTGCCACGGCCGCTCAGCAGGAGCTAGAAGCACATATTCTCCTGGCACTCCGTGACATCCGCCAGTTGCGCAACCACGATCTGCCCTTCTACCCATTCCGCTACGCCACCTCGAAGCCCCAATCACTAGAACTGTCACTCCTGCCACATACTCCAGGATCATTCATATTCGGCCTGGCGTCGCGCAGTGAAGACTACGAGATCGCAGGTGTTCCGGGGCTCCGAGTCACTTCTAGCCGTCGAGGAGTCATTCTCCGCCTGCTCGGTGACGACGGACACCCAACTGAAGCCAACGTCCTCATTAAGGGCGTCACGCCAAGGCAATGGTCAAAGGCAATGTCATGGGCGAATGACGAGTACCTTGAAGCCGCGCAAGGCTTCTTCGTGCATGAGCCTGTGCTTACGGCAGCAGAGAGTCGGTTCCTGCGTCAATATAGGCGTATCCGAGCGCACCCGATGCTGGCCAGCCGCGTGCTGCGGCGCCTTCATCTGCTTAGCACTGCCCACTGGATTGACGCGTGGACGGCTGACTCGACAGTCAAGATCGAATGGTCTGGGGGGCCGCAGCTTCGCGAGGTAGCCGCCGCCTGATCGACCCTGACGTTGGTTTGCTTGGCGAAGAAGTCAGGCTGCGCCAACACAAGCTGATCGACAGCGACCAGGAGCTCTACTCGCTCGACTTCCAATGTCCGGCACCGCAGGCTGATGACACCGGCGGTGATCGTAGCTACCCGGAGGGTGCATTGGTCATGCGACGGATGGACTGACCTTCCACTCGTACGCCAGCCGACACTTTGGTGGGTCTGCTGGTCAGGTGCAGGGTATTCTCGCCGTCATGATTTGGCGTCCATAAGAGACACAAGAGCAGATCGCCACGCGAACAAGCGTGTCACGACCGTGGTCGCACGCTGCCTTCTATCTAATTCTTGCATGCAAGATAAATCCTAACAATGTGAAATCGCAAGTCTAAGATATTGACAACCATATATGCGGTGTGGCCACAATTGGTGCGAGTCGAAAACTGCGAGGTATCCAAATTGGGAAATCTTGCAGATTCCAAGTTCGCGAGTCTCGGTCGCGGGGGCTGGCTGGCTGGCTGGCTGCCGCTGTGCGGGCCGCCGGGTTGTCTGGCTTCGCCAGTTCAGCCGCGATCTTGCGCTTGAGTGATTCCTCGCCTTTAAAGGCGGTAGTCCCAGCCTTCCGGCTTGGCAAGGTTCGTCGGCCGACGCGTAGGACATGCAGGCCGCGTGTTCTGAAAAGGTGAACCCCCGCATCGCCAAGAGCGACACGGGGGTTCAGCGATCTGCGTCAGTCTTGTCGTTTCCTGGTCTCGGTGCTGCTGGCCTGGATCTGCGCGAAGCGCAAGGCTTCCTCTTCCGTTATTGGCACGGCATCTTTGTCGGGTCCCCTCTCGTCAAGCATCCGATAGAGCCAGCGAGTCGGTTCCCAGGTGAGTTCGGTGGTGAATTCCTGCATCTCGTTGCCATTGCCTCGGGCGCGAACAACGGTTACCGGTTCCTCAGTCGAGTGGCCGTCAGTCACAATCGCCCAATAGAAATACTGGGAGCCCTTCGACGCATCGCCCTCAGTCGAGGATGTCGAGTGATCAGAATTGAACCACCCTTCCTTGACGCGTTTGATCCTACGTTTCTCGAATCGCCTAAAATCTTCCTCGGAGATAGGCAAAGCCTCATTATAGTCACGTCCGTATTGAATCCTGCGCAGGGAATCGGAGCGCCGCCACTCCAGATCGATGGTGAACACTTCTTCGTCGCGGCCATCGCTCCGGGTGCGCACCACAACGTTCGGGTCTTCCAGAGAATCGTCGCGGCCCACAATGGCCCAGTAGTAGTAGTTCGAACTCATTGCAGCTCCCGCTCTACCTGCCAGGCCCGAATTCTGGGATCCGTATCGCACCATTCGGATACGGTACCTCACCGAAGATCAGCCCCATTTGGGCTGCGGCGAAGTCGGACTCGAGCTGGGTTACGCCGGGCGTGCGGTCCACCTCGTACCAGAAGTGTGTAAGTTGTTTGGCGTCGAAGCTCTTCCCAGTGTGGAACTGGAACTCGAAGAGTTGGCCGGTGGCTGGATCGCGCCATGTCATGTTGATACCCCGGTAGCGAGTGTTGTCGTGGTTGCGGAGCCAGAAGTTCTTCAGCTCCACGGCCTCGAAGCCCCGAGCCTTCAACGCCGCGATCCCTCGCTCGACACCGGTCACATAGCTGCTTTCCGGCAGGGTCACGGTATAGCGGACGCTGTCGTTGATGTCCGCGATCACCTGCCCAGGGGCTGCCCCTTCGCGAGCTCGGTCGCGATCTTGCGTTTGAGTGAGTCCTCACCTTTGAGGCGGTGGTCCCAGCCTTCCGGCTTGGCACTGGGTACTTCTTTCATCACCTGCTCGACCTTCGGCGAGATGTCGTTCTTCTCCGCGTCGGCGGCCTTCTTGATCAGGTCGTTCGCCTTGACGTTCGCAGCAGGATCGAGCTTGATCTCCTGGCCAAACTCGCGAGCGACCCACGACCCGTCGTCCAGGTTGCGGCCCGGCGTCCGGTCGGGTGCCGTGGGTGGGTCGACGCGATCGACTGGCTCGAATTTGAACTTCGCGTTATCGAGTCGGGCACCGCCGTTCTCCAGCTTCAGGACGCCGCCGTCGACCCGGGCGATCGCGCCTTCGAGCTTGGCGAGGTCGCCGTCGATCTTCAGGGTGATGGCTTCCAGCCGGTAGAACTGACCGTCGGCGACAGCGATTGCACCGTCGAGTTTGGCCAGGCCGTTCTCGACTTTCACCGTGAGCCCGAGGACTTCGCCGGTGTTGCCCGGCAGCTTTCCTGGGATGGAGTCAGCCAGCCTGACGGTGAAGCGGCCGATCCGGCCGACCCCGCCCGTCAGTTTGGTGCTGACTTTCGCGATGGTGGATGCCACAGTGGTGAGTGCTTTGGTAAGCGCGCCGCCGCTACCGCCGAGCGGATAGGTGAGGGCTGCCCCGACCGCGGCCGCGGTCAGATCGAACAAGCTCAGGCCCAGCGCTTTGCCTGGGTTGTCGTGCCAGACGTCAAGGTGGACCAGCTTGTACGGGTGCAGTGCGAGGTCTTTCATTCCGGCTACGACCTGGTCACACGACGGGGTGGCCGGCGCTGAGATGCCCTCCACCGCGCAGGCTCCGAGCGTCTTCATGCCGGTCCAGAAACCGTCGAAGCCCTCGATGAAGCCCTTGACCACGTCCTTGCCGAAGTCCGCGATCTTCATGTTGGCTTCGTGCCATGAAGCACACGCGGCCTCGTCGCCGGCCGTGCAGTTGATCATGTTCTCGACGTACTGCTTGATCAGCGGCAGGCCTTCTTCGTAGGCCTTCTTGTGCATATCGCCCAAGAACCGGAGGCAGTCCACAGACGTCAGCCGCTGGCTGCACGCGTAGACGGCTGCTGCGCCCTCGAAGAATTCGCGATTGAGCTCGGCCTGCTTCCGCTGGGCTTCCTCGCGCATCATCCGCTGGGCCTCGGCTTGGCGCCGTCGGAGGTCCTGGAACTGGTCCAGGCCCGCGCTCACCTCGTCGGTGAACTTGTGGATCGCGTCGGTCGTTCGTTTGGCCCAGGCGTGGATGGCTTCGGCCCCGCCGGCCGCCTGGTTGGCGGTGAAAGCGGCGCTGCTGGCCGCCGATGCCGCGTTGCGGGCTTGTGACGCGTCAGCACGGGCCGACGCCGCTGAACGCGTGGCGTTGGATGCCGCGTTGTGCGCGCCTCGTGCGTGCGTGGCCGCCGCGTTGGCCGCCTCGTTCGCCCCGACCGCGTACTGGGCGGCTTGGTTGGCTGAGTCCGCGGCGCGGGCGGCGGCCTCGTAGGCGGGTTTGACGTCCGCGATCGCCGCATCGGCTGCCTGCCGGGCCTTCGTGGCGGCGTTGCCGGCTTCTGTCGCCTTGTCCCGTGCCGAGCGGGCCTGCTCTTCGCCGACCATCAATGCCTCGGCGGCCACTGCCAACGCCTTGCGCGCGTCGGCGTCGATGCCGGCGTAGGGCCGTGCGATCACCTCAGCCGCCTTGGCCGGGTCGATGATCATCGCGGCGGAAGCGCTCGCCGCGGAAGCGGCACGGTCGGCGATGACGGACTGGAACACCGCCTGGTTGGACTCCGAGACCGCGGCCTCGGCCTCGAAGCGGGTCCGGTCGGCGGACGCTCTGGCAGCAACTGCGACGTTCGCCGCTTCGACGGCCAGACGGTGCGCTTCGTCAGCGGCCCGACGCGCGGTCACGGCCTCTTGCTCTGCCCTGGCCGCGGCTTCCCGTGCCCGCTTCGCCTCGGCGGCGGCCTTGCTCGCCTCAGATTGAGCGTAGGCGGCCGCCGTGCGAGCACGTTCCGCCCAGGCCGCGGCCGCGTTCGCGTCGGTACGTGCGCGACCGGCCGCTTCGGCGATGTCCTTGGTGGCTTCGTCGGCGTTCTTGCCCTGTTTGACGGCCTCGTCCCGTGCTGCCTTCAAGCTGGTCTCGACCTGGTCAGCGAAGGCCATCTTGCCGAAACAGACAGTGGTTGCGGTCCTGAGCTGGGCAGCGGTGGTCTGCACTGCGTTGGCCGCGTCCAGCTCACGGGTCTTCGCGCGCACCGCATCGCCGTGCGCCCGCACCGCGGAGTCCCTGCGCGCGATCGCGTTGGTCGCTGCCGATTGGGCCGTCAGACGCGCGTTGCGGGCGTTGGTCGCGTGGGTACGCGCGTTGGCCGCGGCGGTCTCCGCGATTCGCTTCTGCTGCTCGGCGCGGTCCCGCGCGCCGATCGCGATCTCCTGCTGCTTCTTCGCGGCGGCGGCGAGATCCGCCGCGGTCTCCGCCTGCCGCTCGGCTTCCTCCCGGTACTTGCGCGCGTTGTTCGCGTGTTCTTGGGCGTTTGCGTTGGCATCGAGAGCGCGGCTGTCGGCCAGAGTGGCCTCGGTCGCGTGCTGCGCGGTCTCTGCGGCCTTTGCCGCGGCCCCGGTGGCCGCACCGACGGCGATGGTGACCTTCGCCCAATCCAGTCCATTGGTCATGCCGGTGTCGATCAGGCGGACTGCGGCGTTCTGCACCTGGGCCGTAGTGCCTTGGGCGGTCTGTGCGGCGCGGGCGCCCTGCTCGGTATAGCGGGTGGTCTCGGCTACCAGCGCGACGAGGTCCTGGTCACGGCCGCGCTGGCCATGAGCCCGGCCCGGTTTGTCCTCGCGCAGGATCTGGTCGGCTCGGTGTGCTGCCTTGGCGTTCATCTGCATGGCCATCGTGGAGTCGTCGAGCGACTTGATCGCCTGGATGTTCGCCCGCAGGATCTCCGCGCGCGCGTTCGCGGCCTGCTCCGAGCGTCGGGCAAGATCGTTGATCTCAGTGACCGCCTTGTTGCGGTCCTCCAGCGCCTTCACGATCAACGCCTGCAGATCGTGGTCGCGCTGGTGCGCCTCGGCGTAGCCGGTCAGGTAGAACTCACGGATGCGGGCGTAGTCGCCGCTGAGCAGGATCGCTTCGCCTTCGACCTGCACCTGTGATCCACCGTGCGCGACCATGTCCCGCACGCGCCCGGTGATGCGGTCCTGTTCGGCTTTCGAGTCTTCGGCGTCCTTCTGGTCCTGTTTCTCGGCGATTTCCTTGCCGTAGGCGACGAAGTCGGCGATCACCTTGTCGTCGCCGGAATCGAGTGCCGCCTGTGCACCGGCCCGTACCTGCGGGCCGCCGGTCTGCGCCCAGCCCTGCACCAATTCGCGGTTCTTGGCCGCGGTGACACGTTTGCGTTCCGCGGCTTTGGCCTTGGCCTCTGCTTCGCCGTAGTCGAGGAACCAGAGGATCCGCGCCGGGTCGTTCGTGTCCAGCGCCGCCTGCGCGGCTTCCCGGACCTCGATGTCGGGCGCGTGCTTGGCGATGTCCTCGACCAGCTCGCGGTTGAACTGGTCCTCGTCGTCAAGGGGAGGGGGATCCTCCGCCAAACGCCGGAGATGGCGGTGATGAGTGACAAGAACTTCGTGATCACGTTGTGGCAGAAGGCCCGAGAGGGCAGTCAGATCAAGTCCGCCGCGCTCAAGGCGTTCACCGACACGACCGACGAGAACGCCAGCTACAACTTCATCAAGACCGGTATCTTCGCCGCTGCGGCGCTCGACCGGATCGAACTGGAGAAGAAGGCGGAGCGCGACCGCCAACGACTCGCCGCCGCGGCCGAGATCGGCTGGACGAACGTTCCGCAGGCGCAGCTCGACGGCTCGCTGGAGAACTTCGTCTTCAAGCTGTGGGAGAGGGCCGAAGAGGGCAGTGATGTCAAGAAGGGCGCGGCGACCGTACTGAAGACGGGTTCCACGGACGACCAGCGTCAGGAGTTCGTGGTCACCGGCATCTACACCGCGTCCGCAACCGACAAGAAGCGCAAGATCGAGGAAGCCGAGCGCCTCGAGCGCGAAAAACTCGAGCGCGAGGCGAACCGCACGGCGAAGGCGAACGCCTGGGCGGCCGCGACAAAGTCGACGGCCACCGAAGAACTCAAAAACCTGCCCGATCACGAGTTCATCTACGAGGTGATCAAACGCGCCATCGGCGCCAAGGTGAAGGCGGCCGCACAGGTCGCCTACGACAGTCGTGACGTGGCGGTGTGGAAGGCGTTCATCTTCACCGGCGTGCACCAGGCACACCAGGCGGACATCGACGAGCAGGAACGGCTCGACGCGATCGAAGCCGAACGTCAGATCCGGGTCTTCCTCGACAAGGCCGAACGCGACGGCTACCAGCCGAACCTGGCCGCCGCGGCCCGTGCCGCCCTCGCAGGCACCACCGCCCAGCGCAACGAGTTCCTCCTCGCCGGCCAGCACGCCGCAGCGAAGCTCGACCTGATCAAGCCTGCCGACAAGCGGGTCATCGAACTGCAGGGCATCCAGTCCGGCCGCTGTCTTTCGGTCGCCGGCCTGTGGGACACGCCGGGCCAGGGCGCTCTCGCCGCCGGCGCCGGCGGCGAACTGTGGGACTGTGCCCGCAGCCCGAAGCAGGTCTGGGAGCTGCAGGCCGCCGGCGGCAGCCAGTACCGTCTGCAGAACCTCGCGTCCAAGATGTGCTTGGACATCAGCGGCAATAACGTGATCCAGAACCCATGTAACGACCACCCGAACCAGCGGTGGGAGTTCCTGGAGAACGCCGACGGCACGTTCCAGCTGAAGAACGTCGGCTCCGGCCGATTCGCCACTGCGGCCGACTCGGGCACCGGCAACGCGACCCTGATCGTGCAGTACACCAACACCAACTCGATCGACCAGCGGTGGCGCCTCATCGACCCGACCCACGTCTCGTGGACCGTCCAGATGACACTCGGCACCATCCAGATCAAGGGTGTCCACTCCGGCCGTTGCATCCAGGTCGCAGGCCTCTGGGGCACACCGAACCAGGGCGCCAACGCCGACCTCGCGGGCACGGAACTCTGGGACTGCGCCGGCGGAGTCAAACAGGTCTGGGAACTGGTACCCCTGGGCGACAAGAAGTACGGCTTGAAGAACAAGAACTCCGGAAAGTGCCTCGACGTGCGCTACGGCGAGGTCGCCAACGGCACACCGCTGATCCAGTTCGGCTGTCACTACGGTGGCGCCCAGCAGTGGGTCTTCGTCCAGGGTGACAACAACACCGTCGGTCTCGCCAGCGCCCTGACCGGCAAGTTCGCCGACGTCGCGGGCTGGCAGACCGGAAACGGTGCGGGCATTTCCCAGTACGACGGCACCGGCGGCGCCAACCAGCGATGGACCATCATCCAAATGACCACCGCTTAGTCGCCTCAGCAAACGAACTGCGCGCCCCGACGGCGGTCCGGGGCGCACAGTTCGTTTGCTGGGCCGTGTATCCACGGTCGAATAGTGACCTGCGCCACGCTGGAACGCCGATCGTCCAGATATCTTAGCTGCGAGAACGCCACCAGATGAACCTCGTAACGGTTTCAATACATCGAGACGTGGATGTGGTCGTAGTGGCAGCCGGTGAGGTTGTTTGGATTGGGGCAGCCATAACTCCTGGATTGATAGGCGCTCCACGTTGGGTTGTCGGCTGACCAGTACTGGCTCTGCCAGATGAGGTAGCGGATGCCGAGATCCGCCTGGTGGGCGATGAGCCAATTCGCGATTTGCGATCCTTCGGTCACCGATGGCTGGCTGTGGGAATTGAACATGATGTCGCAGGCCCGCCCTTGTGGATGGTCGGAGTTCGGGTTGGCTGGTCGGTGTGCGAAGCAGCCGAGACCGTTCCCGGTCATTCCGTTGGCGCGCAGTGTTTGCACGAGGGTCAGGGTGCGTGGAGTGATTTGCCCGCCGCTGGTGGGGTCGGGCATGGTGGCTTGTTCGGGTGGCCAGTTGGTACGTAGCTGGCCAGTTGTTCTGGGTGCACAGGTGGAACCCTGCGCGACGGCCACGATCTGGCGGGCCGCATCTTCGAACTGGGTGTATCGGTCTGGAAATCCTGAGCGCTGAACTAGTTGGGCGGCTTCGGTGACGGGAATGTTTTGCCAGTTCGGTATCTCCAGGAGATGGCGGTAGAAGTGTTCGCTGCTGTAGCTGGGATCCATGATCTGGTCTGGGGTTCCCCAGCCCATGGAGGGGCGTTGCTGGAACAGGCCGAGGCTGTCGCGGTCGCCGTGGTCGAGGTTTTGCAGGCGTGACTGGGTGAGCGCGGTGGTGATCGCGACGACCCAGCCGTGTTCGGGGACGTGCATGCGTTTGCCGACGGCTACGATCGTTGCCGCATGCGTCATCTCCTGTGGTCCGTATCCCGCAGCCGTGCTGGTGACGCCTCCGGGAGCACAGTTCAGGCCACTGCCAGTGGAGCCGAACACTGCCTGCACGACGGCGATTGCTCCGCCGCCAATGAGGAGTATGAGCACCAGGACCAGCGCCACGCCGGTCGCGACGATCTTGCTCATGTCTGCTTCACCTCCATCGGTCGCTGGGGTCGAGCGGCGGGCTCGGGCTCGCCGGTTTCGTGCTTGGGCTGCTCGACTTCTACACCGGTGCCCGGTGGGGCGAGCTGGTCGGACAGCAGCGGCACGAGTACGACAGCGAGGCACGCTCGATTCAGATCCGCGAGCCCTTGAAGGAGATCGGTGGACGCCTCTTCAAGGGCGGTCGGACCAAGACCCCGGCGGGTACGCGAAGCGTGGAGCTGCCGCCGAGCATCGCGATCTTCTACGAAGAGCTGATGGACAGCCACAGCTTCCCGTTCGTGCTCTGCAGCGCTGAGGGTGCGCCGTTGCGGCGGTCGAACTTCCACAATCGGTACTGGCGTCCGGTCTGGGATGGAAGTGACGCTGAACACGCGCGGTCGGCGGAAGTGGTTCAGCCGATCCTGCCGACCTTCACGTTCCACGAAGGGCGGCACAGCCACAGCACCTGGTTGGCCGAGGACGGAATTCCCGAAGTTGCCCGGCGGGCGCGTCTGGGGCAGAAGATGAAGGGGATCGCGAGGGTCTATGACCATGTGACCCCGCTGATGCGCCGTCAAGTTGTGCAGGCGCTCGAGACTCGGTGGATCGGCTCGCTGGTCGCACTCACCCCGAGCGAGCGGACGAAGCTGGGGGAGTGGTTCACGCACCTGCACGCCACTTTCCATGACGGGCAGCTGGAGACGGCTCCGAGGGCCATCGCCTTTTTACGACTGAAGCCCTGCCCCTCCGAGGAGGAGCAGGGCTTCTGACCTGCGAAAACAGATGGTGCGCGATACTGGGATTGAACCAGTGACCTCTTCCGTGTCAGGGAAGATCGAATGCGCTCTTGACCAGGCGTTTCCTCTGTTTTTGCAGGTCGCCGGTCTCTCGTTCCTCCTTGTTGGGGCGGCTTCGAACGCGTTGCGGCGCGTTCCTGTCGCCTGAATATCGCCAGTTGATCTTTGATCGCTGGCTACGAGGAGTTATTTCGTGTCTGTCAATTCTGTGGGTTTTCCGGTTGAGCGTGATTCGGTTCTGCAGCTGATTACGGTCATGGTTGGCATCATCGTGGGGCTGACATTCATGTTCGGCTTTGGCAACATTCTGACTTTAGGTCTTCGGCTTGGGGTTCCGGGTTGGGTGGCGCCACTGGTTGCGCCAGCCGTGGATCTGTCGGTACTGGCGTTGTTGATCACGATCCGGCAGCTGTCGTTGCGCGGTGTCTCGGCTGAGGTGATCCGGCCGGCGCGCCGCCTGCTGCTGGCCTCGAGCATTGCGACCTTGGCGCTGAACGTGGCTGAGCCACTCGTCGTAGGCGAGATCGGCCGAGCGTTGTTCGATGCTGTTGGCCCTCTTCTGCTTATTGGGTGGGCCGACGTCGGGCCCGCGCTGCTCCGTGAGTTGGCATCCGCGGCCCAGCCCGGCAATGAACCTGCCGTTCCGGACTCATCGCCGAGTCCGCGCGCGTCGGTGGTTCCTGAGAAGGTCACTCAGGCAAGTCGGCTGGCTGACTCGTCTTCGCTGCCTGCGAAGCGGTCGAGTTTGTCGAAGATCGACGACGACCTGGTGGCGAAGGCGATCGAGGT
The DNA here is from genome assembly GCF_040682875.1 of Amycolatopsis sp. NPDC051071. Taxonomy (NCBI): domain Bacteria; kingdom Bacillati; phylum Actinomycetota; class Actinomycetes; order Pseudonocardiales; family Pseudonocardiaceae; genus Amycolatopsis; species Amycolatopsis sp. NPDC051071. The sequence goes on from NZ_JBFBBY010000017.1 coordinate 10,814, forward strand.
AGATCGCCGTCATCGGGAGGAGCACCAACGCCCGATCTCAGCCGAGAGCCTGATGCGGCTCTTCGGCCTGGGCGCGGAGCGCTCACGCTTGCTGATGCGCACGGTTCGCGCGCGGTGGAAGCCCGAGCACGCTGTCCATGACGGTGAGGGCGACAATGCCGCTCGCGCTCGACTGGCATGACCAAATGCGGGTGACGCAACGATGTCTGGCGAATATTGTGGCGGACTAACGATCTCGAGTGCGAGTGCGCAACGTTGCCTCTCCCCCTGTCGATAGAACGCGCGGTGGAGGTGGGCTATGTCGAAAGCTTTGAGCTATGCGGGTGTTGGGCGGCGGAGCGCCGAGCAAGGTGGTGACCGCTCTCGATCATCTCGCTGGCGGTGCGCTGCTCGCACTGTCCGCGACCGGTTCCACGCTCGCGCTGAGCCTCTTCGATGCCAAGTCCGAGTTCTTCCGGCTGACCCGCGAACTGGTGTCTAAGCGAGTTGTCAGATGTTGTGTCTGTAACTTGTGCGTGTCGCTTGTGAATGTGAAGAACCTCGTCGGGTTGGATCCGGTTACCACACCTGGACCGACCCGACGAGGCCTCAACAAGTACGCGCCCGGCGCACATCTATGCCACTCTGACCCCTGCGCGGCACCAGGACCTGATCACTGCCTTGCGCCGGCAGTGGCGGGTCGCCGCCCTCGCCGTGATGATCCTGCTGTCCGCAGCCGGGATGAACGCCTCCGAGATCGCTGAACTACTGTCGAATCGGACGTACTTAGAGCTTGTCTCATGTGGTGTGTTTGTGGAGTTTCTTGTAGCAGGTGAGGGTGGCTCCGAGGGTGAGGAAGGCGAGGAAGTGTTCGGCTTTGCGTTCGTAGCGCAGGGTGAGGCGGTGGTATCCGGTGAGCCAGGCCATGGTTCGTTCGATCACCCAGCGGTGTTTGCCGAGTTTGTCTTTGGATTCGATGCCTTTGCGGGCAATGCGGACCTTGATGCCCCGGTCCCGGACCCAGCGTCGCAAATCGGGCTGGTCGTAGGCCTTGTCGGCATGCAGCTTGGCCGGTTTGCGACGCCGCGGACCACGACGGGACCTGATCGCCGGGATCGCCATCATCAGCGGCTTGAGCGCGTAAGAGTCGTGCGTGTTGGCGGCGGAGATCGCGAGCGCGAGCGGCAGCCCGGCGCAGTCGGACAGGGCGTGGATCTTCGAGCCGGGCTTGCCGCGGTCGACCGGGCTGGGACCGGTCATGGATCCCCTTTTTTGGCCCGTACACAGGCTCCGTCCACGATCGCGCGGCTCCAGTCGATGAGGCCCTCGCTGCCGAGTTCGTCCAAGAGTGCATGGTGCAAGCGCCGCCACAGACCGGCTTCGGTCCACTGACCGAAGCGGCGGTGCGCGGTCTGGAACGGCACCCCGAACGACGGCGGCAGATCCCGCCACGCACACCCGCTGGTCAGCACATACACGATCGCGGTAAACACCGCACGAGCGTCCACCGGCGCCGTACCGCCACCCTGCGGACGCGGCGCGAACACCGGGATCAGCGGCTCCGTCAACTCCCACAGCTCGTCCGGCACCAACCGCAACGACAACCGATCAGCCACAGCCAAGATTATCGCTCACCAACGACCGATCACCACGTAAGATACGCTCTTACTGGCGCCGGTTTCGGCGTAGGGCCGATTGCCGGGGTTGGCCTTGCGGTGGGTGTTGTGCGGCAGTCGATGAGGACGTAGTCGCCGAGCACGCTCAGGCTCGATCTACGTTTTCACGTGCAGCTTTGAGATTCGATCGAATTAGTTCGGTTGTCTGGTGCTGTGAGCCGAGGATTCGTTCGAATCCGGTAAGTGCAGACTCAAACAGAGGAATTGATTGTTCGTTTTTACCCGCTGCCTGGTAGGCTGCGGCAAGATTGTTGCGAAACACCATTGTCTGGGTGTTCTCTCCGAAGATGCGCTCACCGTTAGCAAGAACAGCTTCACGGAGTGGTATTGCCTGATTCAGCTGGCCGTTGATGTGGTATGTGGTCGCAAGTTCGTTTCGGCACGTCAGTGTCTGAAGGTCAGAGGAGCCAAGCGCATCTTCGCAGGAGAGAAGCGCCGCCTCGTACAGTGAGATCGCCCGATCCAGGTCGCCTGCGTCCCGGCAGGCGGCGGCAAGGCACAGTCGGCAAGCCAGCGACTTGGGGTGATCGGCACCAAGTGCGCGTTCGTAGCCGGCTACCGTGGACTCCAACAGGGGGATTGCCGGGTCCGGGTTGCCCGACCGGTGATAGACCTCAGCGAGATTGTGGCGGGTGGTCATGGTGGTGGGGTGATCAACGCCGAGTACGTGTTCGAGATCTGCGAGCACCGACTGCAGCAGCGGGATCGCGTGTTCCAGATCGCCGGCAGCCTGGTAGGAGCCGGCAAGGTTGTTGCGAGAGATCAGTGTGTGCGGGTGGTGGGGGCCTAGGGTTTGCGTCCGGTCGGCGACGAGGGACTCGTTCAACGAGATTGCTCTGGAAAGGTCGCCTGATGCCTCGGACGCGGCGGCCAGATTGCTGCGGCAGACGAACGTGGCCGGATGGGATTTCCCGAGAACCTGCTCCCGGCTAGTGAGAACAGTTTCGAATAGTGGAATCGCTCGATCCAGATCTCCATCGGTGCGGTAGGCGCCGGCGAGGTTGTGGAGGAAGTCCAATGTTTCCTGAGCGTCGGGCCCGAAGACGCGCTCGGCGTCCGCAAGTGCAGCTTCGAACAGCGGAATCGCGCGTGCGAGATCACCATTATCCTGATAGGCGCTGGCCAGGTTGCTTCGAGAGTTCAGGGTGTTGGGGTGGTCGGCGCCGAGTAGACGGTAAAAGCCTTGGGCTGCGCGAGTGTGGTACGCAACGGCTGTTGTTGTGTCGCCCTGGTCGAGCTGGTAGGAGCCGATCCGGCTGGCAAGTTCGCAGACAGACACAGTGTCGAGGCCGGAGAACGCGTAGCCGAGTAAAGCGCGAGCGTGGGGGAGGACCAGCCGGAATGTGGACCAGCTTGCAGGCATGTGTGGATCGGTGTCGATGAGCGGAGCGACGAGGGCCGCAGCGGTGGTGTCGCGGGCTTGGGCGATGTTGTCGGGTTGACGGTGTTGGTCGGCGGGGTCGGGTGTGCGGGTGACGGCCTGGACTAGGCGGTGCACGCTGATGGTGTCTGGGTCGAGGGTGATCATGCTGTAGGCGGCGAGTCTGCCGGTCGCGTGTATCAGGTCGAGGTGATCGTCGGCGCTGGTGGCCGCGGTGAGCAGATTTCGGGGGATTGATGTAGGGGCACACCAGGCGAGTCTGCGCAGGAGTTCTTCGGCTCGCGGCGTGTCGGCAAGCTTGTCGAGTGTGACGTGCCAGATCCGCGCCATCGTCCGCTGCGCATCCCCGCTCTCACCCGTCGCGGTGAACATTCGTGCGGGGTAGTGCGTGAGCAGGGTTAGGTAAGCAGTCGGCGTGATGCGGGTTTGGGCGATGTAGGCGCCGGCTTGGTGGATGGCCAGCGGGAGCCACCCCAGTTCCTCGCATAGCTGAGCAGCGCCGTCGAGGTCGGCGTCCGGCCAGTCAGCATTCACAGTCCAGGCAAGTAGTTGTCGTGCTTCGTCCGGTTTCAGCATGTTTATGGGGATGGCCGGGATGCCTTCCCAGCCTGTGCCACGCCTGCTGGTGATCACGACGGTGCCGGTGCGTACTCGCGAGAGCACCACGTCGGCGTCACTAGGCGCGGTGAGGTTGTCCAGGACCAGCAGCCAGCTCGGGTGAGTCGCGAGCCATCGCAACGCCATGTCGACTCGTTGCTCGAGCGGGGCACTGGCTGCGGCGGGTTCGAGAGAGACTGCCAGGTCGGCCAGCCCAGTCGTGAGCGCAGCCTCCGAGTCTGCGCTCACCCACCACACGAGGTCGAACCGGTCCTCGTGCAGCTCGGCGAAGCGCGCGGCCAAGGTGCTCTTGCCGGTTCCGCCCAGGCCGTGTATGACGGCCCTGGCGGCCTGCTGGGAGTTGGCCAGGGCTGTTTCCAGTTGTCTCAGTTCGTTCGAGCGGCCCATGAAGGCCTTTGGCCGGCGAAGCGAGTGTTGCGTCGGGTATGTCTTCGTGTCCGCCGTCGGGGAGCTCTTGGCACGTTTGGGGGGTGCCGCGCTCAACCGCCGTACCAGGTCGGCATGTTGCCCTCGCCACCACGCGAGATCGCCCAGCCTGCGGGCTTCCGTCGTCTGCGCATGTGACGGGAGGGTCGTGACGCACGCCGCGACCAGGCTGGACACCTGGTCCCACGATGGCGCTCTCACCCAACCGCCGCGTAGCAGGTCTCCCACCGATGACGACGCCTGTCCGGACCGTCTGGCCAGTTCGGCGACCGACATTCCCGCGAGCTGCCGCAAGTGATCAAGGTCGGCGGCAAACGCCTGTTGCAACTCCGCCAACTCGCCCCCTCCGCAGGCCTACCCGGCGACCGGGAAACACCGAAATCCGCTCATCGCAATCTAATCCTCACCAGCCTAAATGGTTCAAGCGGCCGGATACGGCCGAGAATCGACCACCCGAACGGCTCATCCGGGCACGGTGATCAACGGCAACATCGCCGAGTGCAGGGAGAGCAAGTGATGACCTACGCCAACGGCCACGATGTAGCGGAGCGGCGTCGTGAGGGTGATGGCCGCCAGCCGACCGTGTTCATCTCCTACGCACACGACTCGCCGGCGCACAAGGACCAAGTCCGCCGGTTCGCTGAGCTCCTCCGCGATGGCGGTGTCGAAGTCGTGCTCGACCAGTGGGTTCCCCCAGGTCGACAAGACTGGGGAACATGGGCGGTGCGAGCCATCGTGCGTTGTGACTTCACAATCATTATCGCGTCACCGGGCTATAAGCGGGCAGCCGACGATCTCGACGATTCTCGCCTCAACCTGGGGGCCCAGTCAGAAGCGGCAGTGATCCGCGACGAATTGCACGGCGACCGGCCGCAGTGGAAGCGCAGGTTGCTGCCGGTGGTGTTGCCCGGCTACACGAAGGCCGAAATTCCCTACTTCATGCAGCCTCATTCAGCTGACCGATACCACGTCGACTCCTTCGACGCGCGCGGGATCTCGAGCCTGATGGCCGCGTTGAACGCCGGATCGGGCCTGGGTAAACGCAGCTTTGAAGCCGATACGGAGAGGTGTCTGGCGCCGCACGCAGGTGGCATCTCGGGTGTACCTGATACGACGACGACCATGACAGCGACCGACTCGGGTAGCGGACGGACTTTCCAGACCGGAAACGATCAACACATCACCGGAGCGTGATCGATCACGACCGCGAGGAAGTCGATCGAGAACCCGGCACGGAACAGCATCTCGATGCGTACCGCCTCGGGTCGAGAACAATGAACCAGGCTGGCTATGATCAGCACATCTACTACCAGGACGACACTCGCCGAACTCTGCGTACGCACGCCGGCGCGCCAGAGTGCGATTGCCCTACCTGGGTCGGTCTTCGTTCCGGCCGGACCAGGCCAAGTGGTTTTTCGGCCGGGACCAGTTCGTCGCCGGGCTGATCGGCAGACTTTGACTTCGCTATGGAGGCGGTGGGATCCAGCTGGTGCTCGCCCCGCCGCCGCGAGTGCCGCCTTAGCCTTCGTGTTCGCCTGTGTCGGGCTGGCCGCGAGCTTATCGGCCGCGGCGTGGAACCCGCTCCCACGCGGGAGTCCGGCGCGATCCACGCCCTGCGCGTCGCCGAGGTGCTTCTGCTGTGCGACGACGCAGACACGGTGGCGTCCGGATCGTGCGGCATCGATGATCGAAGTGCAGATCACAGCAGCTCTTAGCAGCGGGGGAACGCTGCCAGCTTTGCGATGTCGCACGATCCTGGTGCCGGGTGATGGATGTCCCTCCGTAGTAGGCGAACCACAAACCCGACGGTGCTGACGCTGGTTCAGCGTCGTAAGCAGGTGGATGCCTGCTCTCGAGCCACTGCGCGAGAAAGTCCTGGCTGTTGGCCGGGCTGTCGTCGCCATCACGACTCCGTTCGTGTCCGCTGCCAGCTGGACATGAACGAGGCCTGGGTATGACAGTCCCGTAGTGCGGATTCGCTCATGGAGCCCAACGCGCGGGCGGTCTGGCGCCGCCGTTCTGCGGCTGTTCCTGCACAGTGTAGGTGCCCGGCCGCAGACCGGCGAACCCGAATGTTCCGTCGACGGAGGTGGTGGCGGTCGCGCCGCTCTCAAGGGGCCACGGTTCAGTTTGCCAGCCCCCGGTCGCCCGACAAGAACAAGCACGCTTCAAACGAGCCACATGGCGCCGTCGCAGGTTCGTGCCCTCGGCGGGAGCACCAAAGGATGGGAACGCGGCTGACCAGCAGTTTCAGAACGGGTGCCTGGTTATACAGGCCAGTTTCGTCTTGTAGTGGTCAGGTGACGCTAGCGACCGGTGGCGCGCTGCTGCCGTTTCGGTGGTGCCACAGCGATACGTCGCAGACGATCGCCGCCTGTGGCAGGCCAAGGTGCTCAGCTTCGGCGCCGTCAAGGAGGTCGATCTCGAAGACGACGTCCGTGGCTTTACGTGCTGCTGACGGCGGGTCCGCTGAGTGGAGTCGGGCGTTGTGTTCGTGCTGCCTCCTGAGCATCAGCGTGTCTCAAGTGGTTCACGGTCGGCTTGGCCCATGCGTGCCCCACACGCCGTAGCTCTCGTCACTGGTGCGTGCCGTGATGGCGCAGGTGAGGCGGACCGGGCACAGGCGACATGTCTCCTTACACCCAGCCGCAGCCATGCTTCCTGACTCGGCTTCGCTAAGATGCCTGGCGTCAGACACCTACCGGATGGACCCAGTGACGAGCTATTCGAGTGACGCAGGTGGAGTGTCGGATGGCAGCCGAGGGGCTGCCGATGCTCTTCTTGCCACGATCGCAACAGGTCGGGCTGTCCTTCTTCTTGGTCAGCGGCACAGCGGCGGTCTCGTCGACAAACTGATTCGCGACGTCGCGGCCCTGTCCGGCGCGGTGAAGCAGCCGACGTTGCAGCTGCAACTGCAGACGTTGGACACGGTGAGCCGGTTCGAGGAGGTCCGTCGGGCGTTCGGTCACCACCGGCCCGATGACGAGTTGTTCGAGATCGCACGGTGTCCATGGAGCTTGGTGGCCGTCTCCGCCGTCGATCCGTTGCCTCTTGAGGCATTCAGCCAGGTCGGCAGCGATTCGGGCAGGCGACTGCGGGTGCTGTTCCCCGCGCAAACGAGGGCGCTCACCGCCTCGGTCAACCCGGCTGTGCTCACGGTCGTCCGGCTTTTCGGCTCGACCGACGAACAGGCGTCTGGGAATTTGCCGCCGCTGACCGCTACGGCGCTCCGGCAGCGACGTGCGTTCGACGTGGCGCCGGTGCTCCAGCAGATCCCGTTCCTCGCGGCCTCTGGAATGTTGGTAATCGCGGGCGTCGGTGAGGACGACTGGCTCCCGCTCGATGTGTTGGCACTCGCATGCAGCGCTCTGCCCGCAGGATCGGTTCACTGGTTCCTCGGGCACGAAAAGCCTGCGGCACCCGCCGACTTCGACGATTTCGGCGACGCCCTGGTGGTTCACGAGGGCTCACTATCCGACTTTCTCCGGAACAACGCGGCGACAAACGCCGGCCAAAAGCTCACGGACGCTCAGCGGGTCGCGCTCTCACCTGACGACCACATCATCTCGTACGGCCCGCTCAGCGACACCAAGCGCATCGTGTTGTCGGCACAGGAGTGGCGCAGCATGACGCAGTCTGCGGTCATCATTGACGACGCCGCGACCGCTGCTCCTCCACCCCTCTCTCCGGATGAGATGCGGACGGAGTTCCGCCGCTTTCTCCGAGGTGCACAGCGCCCACCCGACTGGTCGGCGATCGTTCGAGGTTTTCTTTACCCGCGCGACGTCGGAGAACAGCTGGCGGCAGAGGTCGAAGCCGCACTCGCCGAGATCGGCTCGGTAAATCCCAGCGGGTCGACGGAGCAATATGTCGTCAACTACTCGCGTCGACCGATCCTGCTCACCGGTCCGCCAGCTTCCGGCAAGAGTCGTATTATCCACTGGCTGGCTGTGCACCTGCGCCAGCGCGGTCACGTCGTCCTCTACGTCACTCCTGTGGCCGGCCGGCTGAAGATCGAGGCGATCGAACGAGTGTGCCGCCTTTTGCAGTCCCGCGGAGCCCAGGGCGTAGCTGTTCTTGGCGACGAGCTCGATAACTCCGAGTACGCGCAGCTCGCCGAAGCGCTCGCTGCGGCGGGCCGCAACGCGGTGGTCGTGGGTTCCGCCCGGCACGGTCCGAGGAAGAACAACCCCGACGACGATCCTAGATCCATGTCCAGCCGAGAGCCGGATTACAAGTCGATTCCGGTAGGACGCCGGTTGTCGAGCGGTGAGATCTCGGAGTTCAGGAAATACCTCGAAGACCACGGCGAGCGAACGGACGGTCTCACCACCACCCTCATCGGCGACCCCTATTTCCTTTTGCTCATCTACTACCTGCTTCCTGACGCCCAAGGGAACGTTCGACTGCGGCTTGGGGAAGCGTACGACCGGTTGGCTCGCGCTCTCGACGAGACGGGACAGGCGGAACAGGGTGATTCTAAGGACAACAGTGTCCTGCGTGAACAGCTGAAGGCCGCAGCCAGCCAGCTCTTTCCCGGTATCGACTTCGACCGTGAGACTGAGGCTAAAGGGACCTCTCCCTTCTCCTACAGCGAAGCAAGCCGCAATGCGTTGGATCTAGCCCTGCTCTGTGCACGGTTGAAGCGGCCCATTCCCGTCGACCTCCTGATGAGGGTCTTCGGCGCCGACTTCATCCGGCAGTACGCTGCGTTTAGCCGCCGTCTCGGTGACTCCGAACTCATGTACGAGACCGTGGACGAGTACGGGACCCTTGTGCTCGGCACCGACCACGACGAGCTTGCCCGCCTCGCGCTTGGGGTCGTGCGGCCGTCGTTGCCGGATCAGATGCGCCTCCTCGATCTTCTTGTCGGCGCGGTGCAATGGCGCGAAAGCAACTACCCCGGTGACGACCCCAATCAGGACTACTGCACTGAGGTCCTCCGCCTCGTCGGTCCCCGCGGCACGTTCGCCGATGACTATTCGAGTCCCGCCAGTCTCGAGTTGCTCGCACAGGTGCTAGAGCGCATTCGGCGCGTATCCCAAGTGCGCATCCCGAAACTGCTACTCCTCGAAGCACAGGCTCTGCGCCTGCTGGCCAACCGCGATGCCGACTACAGCGCCTCGCTGGGACATGCCGCGAGTGCTATCGATGTCCTGGAACAGGCTGAAGAAGTACTCCAAGGTCGTCGTGCGACGGACACCCGGAACCTCGAGATGCACAACCTCCTGACGACACGGGCCGCCGTGCACGGGTACAAGATCGGCGCTCATCTACGTCGCTTGGGACAGGTGCACGAGACCGTGCCGGGGGCGACCGAGGAACGGGCACTCCGCCAGGCGATCGAGGACGACTTGGAGCTGGTCAGCCGCTACGTGGCGCGCACCCGCGCGCTCGGCCGCACCAGCTTCTTCCCGTTGGACGTCAACTTCTGGACGTTGCGGGATGTCGTCAACCAGATTCCATCGCTTTCCGAGATCGAACGGATTCGCTTCATCGCGCAGATGGCCTCCATCCTGGACATCGCGGTGGAGGAACCGCTGGAACCACAGCAGGTTCGGCGGTTCCGGAACCGCCGCATTGAGCTGGCCGAACTGGAGGGCCACCACGCGGTCAGTGCTGAACTGGCCGAAGAGATGCGCCGTGGAGGTGACTTTTCCGGCCACTGCCAGATCATCAGGAGCCAGGTCTACGACCCGAATACCCGTCGCGCCCAGTCGCCCGCTGCCGCCAAGCAGGGGTTGGACCAGCTCCTGGCGCTGGGCGAGTCCGTGTGGCGTAGCCGAGTCGCCATGGCGCTTGCCCATCACCTCTGGATGGAGGTCCACCTGCCCGGCGGCCAGGTCGGCGGCGCCGACCCGGTGTACGCCTCCTGTACCCGCGAGGAGTGGGAGCAGTGGAGTCGGATTCTCCGCGCCCGTCTGGGCTCCTCTGAGGATGAGGACAGCGCGTTCGTCACCTTCTGCCTCGCCTGGGCACTCCTCCAGCTCTCCGAGCCGCACGCGGCTCTTAGCCAGATCGCGGTGTTGGAGGTCAACTCGGTCGGCAGTCGTCGGCGGGTTGGCTGCCTGGCGGTGCTCGCCGGTGACGATGGCAGCCCGAAGGAATACCGCGCGGTGGCCCGTCGCCGTCAGGGCGAGGTGTGGATCTGCTATATGCCGCAGCTGCTAACCGAGATCCGGGTGTCACCCTCTGTCCTGGGTGCGGAGGCCGATCTTCAGGTGGGCACCGAGATTCCGATCTTCGTAGGCCTGAACTACCGCGGTCTGCTCCCCTGGGACCGGCGAACTAACACGCAGCGTCAGCCAGCTGCGGCTCGCTCAGGCAAGGAACCGCGCCCCTCGGACGCCCCCGCTCGCCCTGGGCCGTCGAACCGGCCATCACCGGGAATGATGCCGTCGAAGCGGCTCCGGGGCCGATGAGCCAGGAGGAGAGGATACAGCGAAATCAGGAAACTCCTGACTGGCGCCGTGATTTCGGCATGGGTGGCGTACCCGTCCAAGTCGTGGCAGTCAGCCCTCAGCTGGTGCAAGCCTGCGAGCTGATCGACGATCTCGGTCGCGGCGACTCCCGTTTCGTACTCCTCCAGGCGCCGCCTGGTGGTGGGAAGTCGACGCTCGTCGCGGCGGCCTTGACCGCCTTCACCGAACTCGGACGTCCGTGCGAGCAGATCCGCCTCGGCCACGACCCTGGCTCGGTTTTGGAACGGCTTGTCCAGAACAAACTTGACGCGATCGTGGTGGTGGACGATTGCGACAGGCTCAATGCGTCGATATTGCGCAGACTCGTCGCGAAGAGGCGGAATTGTCAGGGTCTTTTGCTCACCGCGACCAAGGTCGGTAGTGATATTTCTTCGGTACTCAGCGAGGAACACGACCGATACCTTCGGGTGCCCCGACTCGAGGAGCGAGCGGACGACCTGCTTCGGGTCGCGGGCATGATGTGGACTCGGCTGCCGATGCCACCACTCGCGGAAGCCTGTGACCACTCAGCCTTGACGGCCCTGCGGGAGGGCGTGTACCCCAAAGGCGCGTGGTCGCTCGAAGTCATTTTGACGAGCATCGTGGAGTTGCTGGAGGCCAGTGGAGACTTGGTCGACGGCCGTCTCCGCCGGAAGATCACCTCAAGCGACGTGATTCCGCATCTGTACCGTCTGATGAAAGAGCAAATGCCGCAGACGGTGGTCGCGCCTACCGATGCCGTCCTTGTGGTCGAGGGCGAGACCGACGAGGTCTACCTAAGAAGAGCTGCTGAGCTCGCGTTGGAACAACGAGGATGGCATCTGCTCGACGGGCTCCAGATCGAGGCACCGACCGGCCGCACAGGAGGCGGTAGCGCCGTCGTGGACCGCTTACTCGAACTCCGGCGCAAAGACGTTGCCCAGATCGGCCTTTTCGATCGCGACTCAGCTGGCTTGGCCGCGTACGACATGGCCCGCAAGCTCGGTCTCAAGCGGCTCCAACTGCCCGCCAAGTTCGACCCGCTCGCCCGCGACGACCAGAGCGCGGTTGTGGAAATCGAGGACCTGCTTCCCATCGAACTGTTGGACCGCTACTACCACGAGCACCCCGACGTGTCATCCGAGGAGCGGCATTGGCGCCTAGGGCGATGGCGGATCGTGCCTCTCGGCAAGGATAAGGGCGAACTCGCTGGGTGGGTCTGCTCTGTCGCTAGTTACGACGACCTTGAGCGGTGTGTTTATCTCCTGGTCGAGCTGCGCAAAGAACTGGGCTTGCCGTCCTCTGCGGAGATGCTTGACAAGCGCTGGCTCTCCCGCCTCCAGAACCGGCCGTCCGACGCGTGCGAGCCATCCATCGTCTCGACAGTTCCTCCCGCTACTTCCGCAGTTCATCCATTGGACTCTTGAGCTTGCGGCATGCACGTCGTCTCCTACAATGAAATTGTGGGTTAAATCAGTCGAGCTTGATTTCTGTGCCGCACCGCTCGGCCTCTGCCGTGACAATTCTTTCAGGAGTTCCTGCGCGGGTTTGGCGCATTGGCGTTCTGTGATTTTTGGCCAGCTCGTGACTTCGCCTGGAGCGTGCCGAGGGTTCGACAGATGCTCGGCGGAGAGAAGCAACGACCAGTTCTCCGATCGCTCAGCGACGAGTCGTTGAGCAGTGTCCGAGTGAACGATAGCGATCACCGATCGTCCGCACCTGCTTGGCGCCGTCGGACGGCAGAGCGGCGTGATGGGGTGTCCTGGCGCAGTACTGGCAGGCGGCATCCTTGCGGACGTCTGCAGGAGTCTCTTGTTCCGGTGTGCGCTGTTCGACCCGTCCGCATCCGAGCTGTCCAAGCAGAAGGACCTCGACGTCACCAGGCGCGGCCGCGTTTGACCTGGGCTGATCGTGCGGTGTTGACGGCGTTGGTGCGGCTCGTGCCGGGCTGGCGTCGGTTGCGGTTGATCGTGTCGACGCGCACGATTCTGCGGTGGCATGCGGCGCTGGTGCGACATCGGTGGACCTACGGGCGTCGACTGGGTCGGCCGGCTGTTGCCGTGGTGATCCGCCGGTTGGTGGTGGTGGCGAGGGACAATCCAGGTTGGGGTTACCGCCGTACCCACGGCGAACTCGTCGGGTTGGGATACACGATTGCGCCGTCGACAGTGTGGAAGGTCCTCAAGGATGGGGGAGCGGCCCCGACACCGCGCCGATTGGGGCCGACGTGAAAGCAGTTTCTCACCGCCCAGGCCAGAGGCATTCTGGCGATGGACTTCTTTCACGTAGACACGGTGTTGCTGCGCCGGCTGTACGTGTTGTTTGTCGTCGAGCATGATCGTCGCCGGGTGCACATTGTTGGGGCGACGGCTCATCCGACTGCGGAGTGGCTGGTGCAGCAGGCCCGGAACCTGCTGGTGGAACTCGGCGACCGAGTGGACAGTTTGCGGTTTCTGATCCGTGACCGTGACGCGGAGTTCACGGCCGCGTTCGATGCGGTGTTCGCGTCGGGCGGCATCGACGTCCTGCGGAGCCCTGTCCGAGCTCCTCGGGCGAACGCGATTGCGGAGCGATGGGTAGGCAGTGTGCGTCGCGAGTGTCTGGATCGGATCCTCATCGTCAACCGGCGTCATCTGGAGCAAGTGCTGGCCGAATATGTCGATCACTTCAAGCCAGCAATGACCCCATCGCTCATTGGACCAACACCCGCCCGACCGAGGGCAGGTCCCCGGCCGGATGACTGGCGCCGGACGGGTCCGCCGCATGATCGGCTCGGCGGACTAGTCCACGAATATCAGCATGACTTGACACAGTTATCGGCACCCACAGGCTCAGTTCGGGATCAGACTTCCCGCTGGTGATTGGATCTTGCCGTCACGCCCCCAACAGTCGACTTTGCCATCTGGTCGGACTCCACATGAGTACTCGCCGCCTGCTCCTGCGCCGAGAGTAGTGAATGCCCCGCTGGGTGGAGCCGTCTGGCCTCCCTTCGCGCGTCCCCAACACGCCACGGTCTGGTCTTCCCGGAGTCCGCAGGAGTGTTCCTCGCCGGTTGTTATTTCAATAAACTTGCCAGTAGGGGCAGTTGACTGGCCCTCGTCATTCTTACCCCAGCACACTGCCGTCCGATCTTCACGGACACCGCAGGCGTGGTAACCACCCACTGAGACCGAAGTAAACAAGCCTGCAGGGCTGCCGGCTTTTACTACTTCGTTATCGGTGCGCCCCCAGCAACTGACGGCCTTATCGGCATGTATCGCGCATAGGGCGCCGTACTGGCCGGCTGCGATGGCGACGAACTGCCCATTTGGCGGTGTCAGAGCACGGTTGGCCCAACAAGCGATTGCACCGGTGTTCCGGATTCCGCAGTCTGTCGTGATCGCCTTAAACTGTCCGCTAGGTGATTCGACGTGCCTTGTCGGGCGTGGAACTGGACTTGGCCCGGTGTTTGTGTGCGCGGGAGACGTATCCCAGCAGGTGACAGTCTTATCCACACTGATTCCGCATCCTACGTTCTCCTTTACTGCGATATCAGTAAACGTTCCCGATGGTCGAAGGTACTCGCCACCTTCTCCCCAGCACGTAATGGAGGCGTCTGACATCACGCCGCACGCGGCATTCGGTCCGGTGGCGAGAATGCTGTGCCCGCGACTGGTTTCGCTGGCGCTGCTTGCAGGTGTAGCGGTCGAACTTTCTGACCCGAGTGCTGACACGATCTTCACTACACCGTACCCGGCTAGGAGGAGAACGATGATCAAGCCAGCTGTGATCAATGCGAAGAGGGACGGATTCCGTCTGGCGTAGTTAGCGATTCTTTGATTGATCTTGACGGAACCGCCTGCGACGACGCTGCCGACGTAGTTCCCTCTGATGATGTGCGCCGCGGGCGGGGGAGTTGTTTGAGTGCGGGTGGAGAGGTTCATTGCCTCTAATGCGGCTGTACGTAAGGCATTTTCGAAATGAGAGTCTTGATCGGCTGCGCTTTGCAGAACACGCACGGACTCAACACGTGCTTCGTCCGAGACCGCCGCACGCTGTGCAGCCTCGGCCTGTAGGCGTGTGATGGCTGGGGCGGGTCCAATCTTGGCCGCAATGATCGCCCATATTTTGTCGACGGCCGCGTCGACCGCTTGGTCGACGCGGCCGTCGAGCCTTTGGCCAGCTCGTTGAGCCCGGTTCACCGCCCAGCCGATCAGGAATGCAACTACCGTCTCCATGCCCACTACTTGCCCCAATCGTGTCAGGGTGACCGGTGATGTCGCGCTGAGCGCCAGCCGCGGCGTCCCTTTCGTCGCGTCGCGAGGGCTATGTCGCTCGTAGGGTCAAGAAAGTTTCAAGTCAAAATTCTGGAGCTGGACAGGGCTAGCGAAACGTTTGCTGAGCTTCGAGAAAGCGGCTGCCCACGACAGTGTGTTGTGGGCAGCCGTGTGGTCCTGGGGCAACAGTGACCGCTGGCGTGAAACCCGGGAAGGACTCCTGGGACAGCCTCCACGGTCACCGCGAACCTCAGGACACCCTGAACGCCGAGTTCGCCGGGAAATGTCACGCATCCACGGCCTAAGGTTCCTGTGTCGTGGACGGAGCTGATCGTCTCCAGGGTGGTGTCACGCTGAGTGGCGATGGTCCCACCCAGTCGCCGGTTAATTTAAAACTTTTTTTCTAGCGTGCCGTCGCTCCAGTAAGTCCACGTGTCCACAGCACCGATGGGGTATCGCGGGTCATTGTCCGAGATGGTCTTGCCCGTGGCGAGGTCGACGACAGGTTCTTGGTCGGTCGTCTTGAGGTACACCTTCCCGTCGTAGAGCGCACGTACCGTAGCGCCGAGCTGGTAGGCCTTCTGGGCGTCGAGCGTCCATGCGGGTTTTCCGGTTGCTGTGTCGAGCACGCCGAAAGGTTCCACGCGCTGACTGTTGCGGTCTGACACCCTCCCGAGCGGGAATACCAGGTCGGAGTGCGGGTCGACGGCTACTACGGTCGCGGGCAGAGTCCGCTCCTGGCCAGTCAGGGCCTCGTAAGTCGATTGTTTTTCCGAGGTGCTCGCGGTGATACGAACATATTTTTGTTTCTCGGCTTGTTGAGCCGATCCTCCGTTGTTGTCGATGGATATCACCTCGATGTGCGGGCAGGGTGTGCCCAGCGAAGCGGACTCGAGCGTATGCAGGGCCTTTCCGGTGGCAACTTCGATGTCGATAGCCACCTCGCACGGTTCCTTTCCGTCGGACTGGGTGCCGGAGCCGGCCTTGAGCACGGTGACGGCTCCCAGAACCGGTCCTTCGATCCAACCCTGGCTTTCCCAAAGTTTGGCACCGTTCATCGCGTCGAAGGAGAACGTTCGGCTTGGGAGGGCGGTGGATGTCTCCGTGGAGAACGCCGCAGCCGTGGCCGCTGGTGAACCAGTGAGCTTCTTCGGCGCCGTTTCGGCCGCGGTGTCACTCCGCAAGACCTCGGCCGCGTGCAGGACGGTCTGGGCGGCAGGATCGACTGCGGCAATCAGGGTGATAAATCTCTGCGGCTCCAGGCCCCTGGCCTCGTCCCGGATCTGCACGGCGGCCGCGATGAGTGGTCTGTCGGCGGTGCCGATGCTGGTGTACGACTCGGTCACGATCTCCCGCTCGGGGAACAGAGAAGCAGCTCGCAGGAGGACCTGTCCGTGCCCGATCACGTACAGGTCGATCGGTCCGTCGACGCGCGGATCCTCTGGAGCGTTGAACGGGCGTTTGTAGAGGAAATGGCCGAATGGCGCGTAGCCGGCTCCGACTTCGGTTTTGACCGGGCTGGCCACTGGTGTGGATGACGCGCTCTCGGTTACCGTCGGTGCGGACTGAACAGGCAACGCGGTAGTGGGAGGCGCGCAAGCGGCAGTAACGGCGCACAGGACGAGCAACGCTGAAGCCCTGCCCGGGCCAGTCCTGCGGCCGATTGGGTCGATCTGTTGTCGCATCTCTGCTCCCTTGATCCACATCGATCCCAGCCGTCTTGCGGACTGGCCCGGCAAGCTGGTGCGTCAATAGGTCGTCAGAGCGAGCGGCAGGGTTACAGTGAGGGCGAGTCTGACGAGAACGTTGCCGATTTGGACGTGCGCCTCGTTCTCGGTCAATGCCTGGACTGCGGCGAACGGGGTTCTGATCGGTGGACGCCTAGCTTTCGTGCGCATACTGCGTCGATGGGATGCTAGGTAGATAGCTGCGGTGCCCATTGCTTCGCAAGGCTGCCAAACACACCCGTGCGCCAAGCACGTGTGATCAGCTCCCGCCAACCCGTGATCGAGCTGATGATGAGCTTGTTGAGCTCTACACGCGCAGCTTGCGATTGGTCGACCGATGCCAGTTGCATCAGCAAGTTGGGATTAAGTTTGAGCAGTCCTTGGTGTAGGACCTCCCACAGCTGCTTTGGGGAGTCATCCGGCTGCGGAGCGTCGGCTAGGTGGTCGAGGTTGTAGAACCGACCCTTGATCGCGTAGGTGCCAAGCGTCTCCAGCACCTTGCCGATGTGCGGGTCGTTGTCCACCTTGTCGAGCAGCTCGGCGATGTAGCCGGGAACGGTGCTGCTGGTGGGCGCGTCCTGGACGATGAGAAGTCGCACGTGGTCGTGCAGCTTGACTATGTCGTGGCCGATGCCCGTCATCATGGCCTTCGACGGCCAGCTCCCCGAGGTGTCCAACGCGTGCAGACCCGTACTTAGTGGTCAGTTTCGGAAGTTCTTCGGGGTGGTTCGGGCGGCTATGCGGGGTTGTCTAGGTAGAGGCGGCAGGCGCAGTCCAGTGCTTCTTCGGGGCTGCCGCTGGGGAATCCGGACGGCAGGATCTGGTTCTCGTAGCTGTCGCTGCTGGCCAGATACAGCCCAAAGCCCCAGTGCCGGGCCGATCCGCCATAACGCAGCCGGATCAAGGGCTGCACGGTCCCGTCGGGCAGGTGTGCCTCGACATAGACGAACGCACCCCGGTAGCGGAGCTCCAACTCGCCCGCCTGGGGCCAGCGCCCGGCGGCATGGGCGCGCAACCGCTGCCCGACAGAGATCTTGGTGGACTCCGGTGGGGTGGCCATGACCGACATCGTGCCTGACCGGCATCCTGGGCGCCGCCCCGAACTGTCGATCATGAAATGAGCCTGTGTGGTGGAGGCCTGCCCGGTGAGGGTGACCAGCGCGATACGGCGGGTGCTGACCCGGCGTTCCCGAGGTCAGAAGACGCCGTATCGGGACAAGGTTCGTGCCCGGATCGTGCTGCTGGCCGCCCGCCGGTGGTCTAACGCGGCGATCGCGGTGGAGGTGGGGGTCTGTGTGGACACCGTCCGGACCTGGCGGAGCCGGTTCGTTTCGCAGGGATTGGCAGGGCTGGCCGATCGTGCCCGGTCAGGGCGGCCGGCTCGGTTCAGTGCGGTGCAGGTCGCGCAGGTCAAGTCGCTGGCCTGTTAGTTACCGGCCCGTGCGGGGGCACCGTTGTCGCGGTGGTCGTGTCCGGAACTGGCCCGGGAGGTGGTCGCCCAAGGCATCGCGGAGGCGATGTCGGCGTCGACGGTGTGGCGATGGCTGGCTCGCGAGGCGATCAAACCGTGGCAGTACCGGTCGTGGCTGTTCCCGCGTGACCCGGACTTCCCGGCCAAGGCCGAGCGGGTGCTGGACTTATATGAGCGTCACTGGGACGGCAAGAGGCTGGGACCTGAGGAATATGTGATCTCCAGTGACGAGAAGACCTCGATCAGGCTCGGTGCCGCTGCCATCCCAGCTTGCCGCCCGGAGTGTCCCGGATGATGCGGGTCAACCACGAGTACACCCGCGGCGGGGCCCTGGCCTATCTGGCCGCCTACGACGTGCACCAGGCCCACGTGTTCGGCCGGTGCACGCCCTCGACCGGGATCACGCCGTTCATGGCGCTGGTCGAGCAGGTCATGACATGTGAGCCGTATGCCTCAGCCAAACGGGTGTTCTGGGTGGTGGACAACGGTTCCTCCCACCGCGGCCAGGCCGCGATCGATCGGCTGGCCGCACGGTTTCCCAACGCGGTCATGGTGCACACCCCGATCCACGCCTCATGGCTGAACCAGGTGGAGATCTTCTTCTCCGTAGTGCAACGCAAAGTCGTGTCTCCCAACGACTTCACCGACCTGAACGAGGTCGAGCAACGACTCACCGACTTCGAGAAACGCTACAACGCGACCGCCACACCGTTCCGGTGGAAGTTCACCCGCGACGATCTACACGCCCTGCTAACAAGGCTCACCGAGCACGAACGTCAGGAATCCATGACCGAGCTTCCACACGCAGCATGATCACCCCAGACGAACTTCCGAAACCGACCACTAGCGACATGGCATAGGAAGCTGGTGGCTATGACCTCCGGCGCTTCGGAATTCACGTCACCGGCGAACGGGTTGTCTGAGCGTTTGCCGCGGCGTGGGGAACGCAGACACAACTCCTCGCCACGACGTTGTTCAAGCGAATCGAGGCAGGCCGAGACTGATCACTTTCTTCTGCGCGTGCTACTGCTTACGGAGTCGTGATGGCGAGAAGTTCCTATGTTGCGCGTTCGGCGACGCGTTGAGTGCATACTAGGTTGCGGAGCAACGTGCCGGACCTGGTTCACGAGTCGCCTTGCTCCTCCTCTTCGAACTTCAAGGCGAGTTCGGCGCTGTCAACTAATTCGGCGAAGGTGACGACCTGCACGCGGGTGAGGTGCGCGTTGTACGAGCGGATCGTCTGCTCGATCTGCTCGCGGGTCGCGGCGGCGGTCGCCGCGAGGTCCGGATGCCCGATGACCACGGTGCCCTTCGCGCGACGGTAGTCGTAGTTCAGGCTGAGCTCGTTGTGGTGCAAGGTCTGCATGCTGGCGCCGAGCTCGTCGATCGTGCGGAGGTAGTTCATGCACTGGGCGACGGCCTCGTGCACCTCGGTGGAGACGATGAGGTGGTTCCGATGCTTTTTGACGAGCTTGTCACCCGGCCGTTTGAGCTCGACGATGTGAATGCTGCGATCGGCACAAACGAGTGGGATGTCGTGCTGGTCCAGCGCGAAGCCGTCGCGGCGCTCAAGTACGCCCGTGTAGTGTCCGCCGAAGATCCAGTACTTCCGCCCAATCCTCTTCTGGATCGCGGCTTCGGTGGTGGCCGGGTCGAGGACGAGTTCGCGCAGCTCGGCGACCGCTTTGCGTCGTCGGCGGATGACGTCGACGTCGACGGCCAGGCGCCCGGACTCGGTCGAGCTCAGGCCGGAGACCACGTCGTCCAGCTCGACGAGCCCGCCGAGCGCGCGGCCGAGTTCTGTCGCGCTGACGTTGCGCGCGGCGAGCAGGCGGCCCAGTTCGGTGGCGTCGATGTTGCGGCGGCGTCTGGCTTCACGGATCTCGGTGATCCGCTCGACGATGTTTTTCGCGAACGTAGCGAAGCCGATCTCGGGGTCCGGTTCTCGGATAGTCATCGTGGGTGGGGCTTGAGAGACGATGAAGCAGATGGCGTCGTATAACCCGTCGTGAACGAGGCGTTTGAGGAAGTCCCTGAGCTGATCTTCGCGTGAGGTCGGTACATCAGGCGATTCGGTCAGGCTGAGCGCAGTTGTCCGCTGACGCCGTGGCTTTGTCAGTTCGGGCAGGTCTTCCAGCAGGAAGAGTTGAGCGAGCGCAGGTTTGAGTGCGCGCACGGACGGTTGGTCGTACCCTCGGGAGACGTTGGTGGCGCTGGCCAGGATTTCGTTCATCCTGTTTTGCATGTTGCGCCGCACCGAAGGGCCAACTCCGGTCGTAACCTCGATCGCCGCCACGGGCATGCCGTCCTCGATGACAACGAGATCCCAAGGCGTCGAACTCTCGTGGTAGGCCCCGGGGAGGGGGAGTGGCTGATCGAGGTGGATCGAGGCCCGATCGATGCCGCAGCGCACCAGCTCGTCAACGACGATGTCGATGATGGCTTGGACTATTTGACCGTGGCGAATCGCGCCGTTCCGGTCCGGCTCGACAGAGCCTGAGTGGGCGTCCCAGAAGCGCTGGACGGCGGACTCCGCTGGGTGAGACGACACAGGTCCTCCGATATTCGCGACGTACCGACGGTCGGCTATCTTGCCGGATCCCCACGACGCTGCGAAAGGTTTCGCGTTTCCCGCCGGACGGCCGTGTCATCGTCGGCGAACGGATGAGCGGGTAGCCGAGCAGGCTGCGCGCCGACGGCTCCAATGTCCTCACCCTTTGACCCTGCCGCCGCCGACATCGCCGACAATAACGAGCTGCGGCGCAGCGCCGACAACATCAGCCCCGTCGACGTGCTCGTCAACTCGGCCGGCATCATCGGCCCCAACACACCAGCATGCTCGAGTCAGGCAGGCCCGCTCCCGTTAGGGAGCCCGACCTCGGCGAGGCGGCGGGCTGCGGGTCATTGTCCGGCTGTGTGAGGCGATGATCTCGCTCGGACGCGCCACCCCCCGCGTCTGACCAGGCCATGCAGATGGCTTCGTTTCGGCGGTGCTCAGTCCGGCATGGCCGACTTCGAGCGACGTCTTGACGCCGCCGTAGCCAGACAGCCGGTGGAGTTTCCGGCGCGGTCATCCCCGGAGTCAGATCGACCCCGGGGATCTCATGCGTGGCAGAGGTCGTCGACAGCCCTGTGTTGGTCGAAAACTTGGTCCGTAGCCTTGACCTGATGTTTTGTTCATTTTGGTGATCGGTGGTTCGTGGCTGTTCGACTGATGTACCAGGTCTTAGCGCAGACCTTGACGTGGCTGGCGTTGCTGGCGCGCTCCTCGGCCTCCAAGGACGCGGAGATACTCGCGTTGCGTCACGAGGTGGCAGTGTTGCGCCGGACCAACCCTCGCCCGCGGCTGGGCTGGACCGACAGGGCGGTGCTCGCGGCCTTGTCGCGGATCCTGCCGAAGTCTCTGCGGGCCTGCCGTGTCGTGACTCTCGCGACTTTGTTGCGGTGGCATCGTCGCTTGGTGACCCGGAAGTGGTGTCAGCCGAAGCCGCCGGGGCGACCGCCGGTCAGCGGCGAGATCACTGCCTTGATCGTCCGGCTGGCACTAGAGAATCGAACCTGGGGCGTGGTGCGTATCCAGGGCGAGTTGCGCCGGCTTGGGCACCGTGTCGCCGCCTCGACCATTCGCAAGATCATGCGCGGCCGGCGGATCCCACCGCCCTGCGGCCGTGGTGACGCGTGCCGGACGTTCCTGCGGGCCCAGGCTGCCGGCTTGCCTGAGCATAGGCTGTCGAGCCGTCCCGGCACACGACCTCGACTCCTGGATGCGCTCGCAGCCAGCCGGCCACCACCTCGGCGCCGCGCCCGGGCAGCACGTCGATCCGGGCGCCGGTGTCGGCATTGATCACCACGGTGGCGTACTTGTGACACCTACGCAGGGCGAAGTCATCGATTCCCAGCACCCGCGGCACCGCGTGATCCGGTAACGGGATGCCCATCAAGACTCGCACGGCGGTATCCCGCCCGACCGTGATCCCGAGAGCTGGCAGCAACCGGGCAGAGGCCCTGCCAGCCAGTTCGCGCACGACATCGCGGACCTGTTCACCGAGCCTGACAGTGCGTCGCTGGTATCGTTCGATCACGCCCGGCACCTGCTCCCGGAAGGTTTGACGCGCGCATTCGGTGACAGGGCAACGCATCCGACGTATTCGCAGCCTCACCAATACCCGCCGTCCATCGACCGGCACATCCGCGGGGACCCGCTCATGAAAGGCATGAACCCGGCCGGTCAGCGTCCCGCAGACCGGGCACTCCACCGCATCGCCCTTGGTCGATGCCCGCACCACGACTACATCGCCCACTTCCTCGACGCCCTCGACCGACAGCGCCGAAAGTCCCGAGAACACCACATCGACCAGCATCGCCATCTCAGACACAGATGATCATGACAGCCCAGTAACCCGCCTCTGTCAGGGATCCACTTCACCACCACCGAAAGTGCGCCAGAGCCGCTCGTTTTACAGTCCCTCGCTACCCCCTCGATGCGCTGTTCAGCACTGCTGAGCTGTCGGTGGCGCCGTCGTTCTCTGTCAGCTTCAGGTGCCGGTGGCCGGAGTGTCACGGCGGTGACCGGCACGTGGATGCGTGACCAGGCCGTGAACCGCTCTGAGATCGAGTCGATGTCGCCGTTCCCTGTCACGGGACTCCTGCCACGGACACGGGATTACGGGGTTCGCGTGCCTGGTTCGGGGTTCGGCCCGGACAGACGCCAAATGACCCTTCGGCCGGTCCTCAGTCGAGGTAGGCGTGCGCGTATGTGTTCGGGTATAGGTATGCGGGCCGCGACGGCGTCGACGTAAGCGCTGGTCTCATGCGTGTTGAGGTCGGGTGCGGCTGCCCACATGAGTCGGAGTGCGTCGAAGCGCCGGCCGCGGTCGGTCAGCTCGATGACGCGGGATCGCAGAGGATCATGACGTTCGATCCCGCGGACCTGCTCGAGGTACTCCTCGATCCACTCACCGTTCTCGAGATCAGCGGTTGCGTGCAGTCCGTGGAGACTGCCGTCCATCCCGTCGACGAGGAACGGCCCGTGGCCCACCACGGCGTCCGTTATCTCACCCGTGCGCAGGTAGCGTTCGCTCTGGCTGTGGATCACCCAGCCAAGCCGATGCGTGCCGACCTTCGTGATCACCATCTCCGGCCCGTGCACCGTCCACCCGGCTACATGCCGCTCGACAAGCTTGACCGCCCATTCCTTGGACACCACGACTCCAGGCTAGAGGAGAGGGTGCGCGGCCGGCGTGAGGAGCGTGGCGAGCTGATGGCTTCCGGAGGCGAGCGACGAGGTGGGTGCACGTCCACAAGGTTATCGGCGCTGTGTCACCGTTTGTGCATGTCGTGTAGTCCGGCCTGCTGGTTGTGGCAGGCGCTCCACCAGGCGACCAATCCGGACCCACTGGCCGCCGCGATCGGCTCGCTGTCAACGGCGCGATACGCGGCCAGGCCAGGCGGTGAGGACCTCCTGGAGCACGCGCGGCGAATAGCTCACGAGCGGTAAAAGAGGTGCCGGGAGCGTAAGCGTTTAGTGAGAGAAGCGGCCACGGGAGCGATGCCGACCCCACGGCAGCTCCCGTGTCGACAACCCGCTGGTTAAGAGTCGGCACCTGGGCGTGTCGGATGGTGTCGAGTGATGCCGGACAAGACCTTTTCGTCTGGCCGCGGGGCAGTCGCTGTGTCGGGGTGTGTCGCCTGGTGTCGGACTGTTTCGGACCTCTCGGGCGCGTCTCGGGCTCGCACGTGCCGGATGCTGTCGTGTAGTTCGACTACGTCGGAGTACATCCTCGTGAGTGGCTGCCACGTACCGCATGAAACTCCGATGCAGACACTGGCTCGAGTTGAGAGTCTTACGGCTCGATCATCAGCTGATCACAACTCTGTTGACTGCGAGTAAGTCTAGACAGGCGGTCTTGGGCGTGTGGGCTGATGTCCTAGGGAGGACATCTGGGGTCGAAATCCTAGCCGCGAAGGCTTCACAGCTTCCGAATGACCACGCTGGCACGGCATAAGCATTCAGGATGCATGACTTCATCAAGGCAGACCTGGCTGAAGGCGGTGCTGGGGTGGCCACCCCAGCGCAGCCGCGTTGTGGACGCGTCCCGAGTGGGCGGGGTTCAGTGCGCGGCGACCAGCTCGTAGGTGCTGATCCGGGTCTGCGCCTCGTAGATCGGTGTGACCAGCATCAGCTCGTCCGCTCCGGCGGTATGGGCCAGGGTCGGCAGGCTTTCGGTCACCGTCTGCCGGTCGCCGAACGCCTGGTGGGCGCAATGTTCCTGTACTTGTGCGGCGATTTCCGGGGTCATAGCGTACGCCGCCGCCTGCACTGCCGGGAGAAACCGGGCGCGCACGCTGGTGCCCTCAAGCAGCTGGGCCGTCAGAACCTTCCACGGTCCGGCGAGGTAGGCGGCTTCGGCGTCAGTAGCCGCGCAGATGGTCTGGACCGACAGCAGCACATACGGCTCCGCGCGCCACTTCGACGGCCGGAAGTGCTCACGGTAACGCTCGACCGCTTCAACCGTGTTGCCCGGTTGGAGGTGGTGGCCGAAGGCGAGCGGCAGCCCCTGGGCCGCAGCGAGCTCCGCGCCAGCTGGGCTGGCGGCCAGCAGCCAAGGTTCTGGAGCCGGGTTTTCACCGGGCAGCAGCGTGATCCCGCTTTCACCACCGAGATGGCTCAGCAATTCGGCGACGTCGGCCCGGTAGGCGTGCTCGTCGGCCGGTTCGGCTCCGCGCCGCAGCGCGCGGACGATGGCTTCGTTGCGCGTGCCCGGGCCACGGCCGACGCCGAGGTCGGTCCGGCCGCCGCTGATTGCCGACAGCGTCGCGAATTGCTCGGCCAGCGCAAACGGCGCGTGGTTGGGCGCCATCACCCCGCCGGAGCCGACCCGGATTCGCGACGTCGCGGCGGTCAGGTGCGCGGTCAGCACTTGCGGTGTGGCGCTGGCCAGAAACGGCGTACCGTGATGCTCGGTGGTCCAGATCCTCCGGTAGCCCAGCTCTTCCACTCGGCGGGCTAGTCCGGGCAGCGAATTCAGTGCCTCCGCCGCACTCCGTTCCTGCTCGACCAGAACCAGCTCCAGCACGGACAGTGGTAGCTTGATCACTTAGCCGAGAGTAGCGAAAAACCTTTCCCCGACCAAGAATTCCGCTGCGGCCGAAAGAGTCGAGCAGACCGCGGCTCCAGGAAGACCAGGAAGCGGTCGATGATGAGTGCGGCGCGTTCGGGTCCGAAACGGTTGTGGAAGCCGGGCCAGTTGGGTGGGCAGGCGATGCGGGCGTAGATGCCGCGGTCGGCCATCCGCTCGGCGACATCGTCGCGGGTGTCGTAGCCTCCGCATCCTTCGTGGAGCCAGATGCAGTGCTCGATCGTGGTGACGCCGGCGTCGACTGCTGCGGCGACGGCGCCAGTGCTGTGAGCGTGGACGGCGACGGGAAGCCCGGCTGCCGCAGCTTCCTCGACCGATAGTCCGGAGTTCGGTTGGAGTGAACTGGGATGCCCACATGGCGGGTGAGTCGGGGTGATGGAGCCGCCGGAGGCCACGACCTTGATGAGGTCGGCGCCGAGCGCGGGGGTGCGGAGGATGCGGTCGTGACAGAGTCCTGGCTGGGGTCGAAGACTAGATGGACGTGGCAGCCGATCAGCCCGGGCAGGATGGTGGTACCGGGGAAGTCGTGGCGGACGGCGTCTGCTCCGGCGAGGTTTTCGACGGCGTCGCGTGGGCCGACCGCGGTGATGATGTCGTCGTCGATGAGGACAGCGCCGTCGGGGATCTGTCGTCCGCGCGGGCCGGGCAGGACTTGGACGCGGTGAGCAGCTGTCGGGTCACCGGCAACCTCCTAAGTGGGCGACAGGGCGTGGGAGAGCCGGACGAGTTGGTCGACGTCGTCATCGACGTTTGCACTGGTGGGCGCTGCGACTAGCACCGTGGAGTGGCTCCGCGGCTTGCGACCTTCAGCGTGTCGTTGTAGCGCAGTCGTGATCGTCGTGCTTTGTTCGTGGGCTGGACGGGTGGGGTCGTAGCCGGCATCGATGAGGTGAGGTCCGAGTTGGACCAGCCCGTCGCGGATTTCGATGATGCGCCGCCAGTAACGGTGGCCGAGCCGTAGCGGGAATGACGATCGGGCGGGATCGAGTTCGTCGCTGGGAAAGACAGCGTGCAGCCGTTGCCACAGCGGTTCGAGTGCGATAAACGCCTGTCTGCGGCGGAGCCAGAGTCGCAGCGCGCTGTAGCGAGCGGCGAGTCCGACATAGCAGACGCCGGCGACGAACAGGTAGATCGCAGGAGAGACGAGCTGATTAACCAACTTGACCAACCGGCCACCGGCACCGGGATGCCCTGTCCAGCGGATGATTGTAACCACGCTCCTGACCACAGCGACGAGGGTCGTGCCAGCGAGACCTATGGCTGAGATCCGGAATCCGAGCCATCCGCGAGGATTAGATTCGTTGGCGCAGCGCCCAGCGGGCAGTCAACACGCTGACGTATGCCGCGTAGCCGCCGCCGAGCAGGTAGAACGGTGCTAGCCCAGGAAGGTTCATGTCGTGGGGCAGGTCACCGTTGAGAGGATAGGCGGTCGCGCGCAGACTCGCCGGAAGACAGAGCACGGCGATGGTCATCCCAGCGCAGACCACGATCAGCGCAAGGCTCTCTATCCGGGCTCGCTTGCGGGATCCGCCGGTGGACACCAAGAAAAACAGCATCATCGCATAGCGGGAGGCGTTCAGTCCGAGGTTCACCAGCAGCTTGATCGTGCTAGCCACCGGGAGATCGCCGACCAGCTGCCAGGCCCAGGTGATCACTTCAGGCAAGGCCAGTAGCTTGACCGCGATGCAGGCCACAACCGCCCACAAGCCGGGATCGCGCGGAGACTTGACTAGCCTCAACAGAAACCAGGCCAGTGCCACAATAAGGAACAGCTGAAGGATCACAGCAGGTCCACCGGGTCGCCGAGTGTGGTCTGGGCGCGGCGGGCCCGAGGGGAATGGCCAGGCCGGGTCAGCAGCTGGGCTCGCACGGTCGTTTCGAGGAGCACGGTGGCGAGGGTTTCGGCCTCCCGTTCGAACTCCGTTCCGTAGGACGTACGTCCGCGCAGCGTCCGCCGGATGAAATCGGGTGGGATGTCGGGCATCAGCGCCTGCCAGACTGCATCGTCGTCCTTGCCGGACGGATGGTCGGCCAGCAGGTGGCCGAGCTCGTGGGCGATAATGTGTTCTTGGTGCAGTGGCGTGGTTCCAGCGCTCTGGTAGACGATGAAATCGGCTTGGCTGGTCTATGCGTTACGAAGCCCGCTATTTCCTGCGCTGGGCAACCGAACGCAGGCTGGCGTCGAATGTGGAGATTCCAGTCCGCCCGAAGAGCTCCACGGGTCATCGGGCCATCGAAGCCGACGAACGCTGGCAGCTACTGAACCAGCTGTGGCACGACAGCACCATCCCGCTGGACGTTCGCTTCGGCGGCAGTCTGGTTCTCCTTTTCGGGCAGCATCTCAGCCGAATCGTCCGCCTTACCACCGACCGCATCGCCGGCAACGATCACGCGGTCACGCTGGTCTTGGACCGGACTCCGGTCTCACTGCCGGAACCGCTCGCCGCGCTGGCGGTGCAGCTACGTGATCAGCGACTGGCCGCCCAACCTTCTGCGAAACCGGCAGCCACTTGCCTGTTGTTTCCCGGTCGCCCGGCAAGTCATCCGATCAGCACGGAACCGTTCCGGAAACGACTGGCTCGCCACGGCATTCAGGCCAGACCCGCGCGCAACGCCGCGCTCACCGAGTTCGCCGCCGACCTCCCCGCGCCAGTCCTCGCCGAGCTTCTCGGACTACACATCGGCACAACTGTCGCCTGGACCAAAACCCTCAAACGCGACTGGATGGCCTACCTCGAAGCCCGCGCGACCGAGAGCAACGCCGCCGGCCCGACCTCGGAATAGCGCACACTTGGAATTGGTTCCCTCCACCAGTATCTTTCGCGTTCGGACAGAATGATTGCCGCGCCGGCGTGGCCCGCACCGCAGTTGTCATCTTGTTGGCTCTGCAGTGCCCCCATAATGGTGCGATGGCAACCGTTGTGGCGTTCCACGCTCACCCCGACGACGAAGTGCTGCTGACCGGCGGCACCCTCGCCCGCGCCGCGGCGGAAGGCCACCGGGTGGTGATCGTGGTCGCCACCGACACTATGACCGCCGCTTCCGAGGCCCCGCCGACCCGCATGAACGAGCTGCGCGCGAGCGCAGCCATCCTCGGTGCGCACCGGGTCGAGCACCTGGGTTATGCCGGCAGTGGGCACGGCCCGATCCTCTACCCCGACCCGCCGGACCGGCAGCGTTTCGTGCGCGCCGACACCGAAGAGGCCGCTAGGCGGCTCGCCACGCTCCTGCGCGAAGAGAACGCCGACGTACTGCTCGGCTACGACGGCAATGGCGGATACGGCCACCGCGACCACGTCAAGGTGCATGAGGTCGGCACGCGCGCCGCCGAACTGGCCCAGGTGGAGCACGTGCTGGAGGCGACGATGCCCCGCGACGTGGTCGAGCGCCTAGTGCGGCTGATTCGCGCCCTGCGGATCCCCCTCCGCTACGACACCGACGCGCTACGCGCCGCATACAGCCCAAGCTCGGCAATCACGCACCGAGTCAACGTGCGGCGCTTCGCCCGGCAGAAGCAGGCGGCCCTCGCCGCCCACCACTCCGAAGTGAACGGACGCGGCAGGCTTGCCCCCGTCATGCGACTGCTCGTCCGACTCCCGGTGCCCGTATTCGGACTACTCCTCGGCCACGAGTGGTTCGTCGACCCCGCCAGAACCCCGGTCACCAAGCCGGCCACCGGCATCCTCTCCCACAACTAACCGCCCAGACCGAGCATCCGCCAGGAGCGTCAGAGAACGAAGGAATACCGCACAGTTGGAATAGGTGCCCTCCACCAGTAGTCGGTCCTGCACTCCTCCGCGAGCTCGCCTCTGTGACTCCACGTGACGAGGAAACTGCTGGCCCGTCGGCGTCGACGCGTTCACACATACCAGCGGCACCAGTCTCAGCGGGTACGTGTCCTCATCTGGTCGGGTCCACTCCGCCGCCTACCAAGCGGTCAAGCCTATCTAAGCTCGACGACGACCTCGTTGAGCGAGCCATCGAGGTGGACCGTCGTCATCGCGAGGAGCATCAGCGCCCGATCTCAGCGGAAGGGCTGATGCGACGCTTCGGCCTTGGAGTGGAGCGCTCGCGGTTGCTGCAGAGATAGTCATAGCGCCTCTCTGGCTGTCGGTTCTGATCGCTTTCGGGAGCTGGTCAGGTGAGTCGACAACGGATGAGTGGTGGTGGAAGCCAACCTCGTTAATCGGCGCAGAGGTCTCCGAGCAGGTTTGATCCATGCGCCTCCCTTGTCAAACATCTCGGTGGTCCTTGATCAGCCCACGTCGTTGCTTAACCCCGGTCGCGGCGAGCACGAGCTTTGTCGAGGCTGTTGGGATGGTCCTTCAGTAAGGCCGCGAGTTGGTCGGCGAGAATAACGTGGGCGGCGAGGTCGGCAAACGTGTCGGCTCCGGCCAGCGAGTCACGTTCGGCACGCTTCCGATGTCTGGCCCGACGTGTGGTCCTTGCGGGTGGATTCGCAGCACACCACCAGGCGATGTCCCTTATGGTCACGACTTACGGTGTGAGGGGGAGCGGACATGGCAGATCCGGTGACGTTCACAGTGCTGGGCAGTTGGGCCGCTCTGGAGGGGATCAAGTTCCTCTACGGGCAGGCCGCTGAGGTGCTGAAAGCCTGGCGCGAAAGGCGGGCGGCGAAGGCCGAAGAGCAAGCGGCCGGACAGACGCTGGAAGTCCCAGTGAAGGACAGCGCCGTGCTTGAAGGGAAACCGGACAGCGCTACTATCGACGCCACCGTGCTGGAGCAGGAAGGCCCTTTGCTCGCTAGTCTGGCGGGCAAGCTCAGGCCATACGCTCAGGACCTGGCGGATCTCGATGTGGACGACGCGGAGCTGGCCGAGCAGGCCGGGCAGGTCAGAGCCATCCTCGAGGCCGCCTATGGGCAGCGCTTCACGTTCCGCGGCGAGCAGCGTGAGCCGACCGGTACGCGGGTATGGGTGAGTCAGGTGCTCGATCACGTCTCCGGCAGGGTGGTCGGAGCGGACGCTGGGGTCGGGGCGGGCGGGGAGGTGGATGTGCAGCAACGGGCGACGGTGGTGGAGCCGGGCGGCTCGGTCACCGGGTTCACGGGCCGCGTCGGCCTCTGACCCGCGATGGCCGACGAGCTTGAGGTACCGCGCAGGGCGATTATCGACCGGGTCACGGCATGGCTGGCAGGCCCGGAGCGGATGTTCCTGGTGGTGGGGGAGCCAGGCGCGGGCAAGACTGTGGTGGCTCGGCAGGTGGCGGACGCGTGCAGCAGCCAGGTCGCCCTGGCGCACTACTGCCGTGTCACCGACGAGCGGAGCTTGAACCCGGCGGACTTCCTCGCCACGCTCTCGGATGCGCTCGCGGGGACGGTGCCTGGGTTCGCCGAGGCCCGCGAGCGGGCGCTGACCGATCCTCGCATCCACGTCACGACCACGGTCACCCAGCAGATCGGTACCGTGAACGAAAGCGCGCAGGTTATTGGTGCGCAGCTCCATGTCGACAACGTCACGTTGCGGGAGCTCTACGCGGCCGCCGTGCGCCGGCCACTCGCCGTTTGCGCCGATCCCGGACGCCCGGTGCTCGTCATTGTCGACGACCTGAGCGCTTCGCTGGCGCACGGCAGCGTCGACCAGACCATCGTCGCGCTGCTGCGGATGATCGTTACCAGTGGCGACGTACTGCCGACCTGGCTGCGTTTCCTGGTTACGAGCAGACCCGACGTGGTCGCGTTGCGCGACCTGAAGGCGCTGCCCTGTGAGCTCACAACGGAGCTGGCTCACGATGGGCTCGACGAGTACGTGCGAGCCAGGCTGAGCGCGGACGAGCCGCGCCTCAGGGAACGCATCGTGGCGGCCGCGCAGGCCAACTTCCTATTCGCCAGGCACTTGGTGGACGACGTACTGTCC
This sequence comes from Amycolatopsis sp. NPDC051071, assembly GCF_040682875.1. Lineage (NCBI taxonomy): Bacteria > Bacillati > Actinomycetota > Actinomycetes > Pseudonocardiales > Pseudonocardiaceae > Amycolatopsis > Amycolatopsis sp. NPDC051071. The sequence continues at coordinate 41,803 of NZ_JBFBBY010000017.1, forward strand.
GGGCGCGCTGGGTGGGCAGGAGGTGGCGAGGCGCTTCCGCAGAGCTTGTCCGAGATCTACCAGCGGTGGGTGGTCGCGGAGCGGGAGAAGGTCGGCGCGAGGTGGCGGCAGCGGTTCGTCCCGGTACTGCAGGCGCTCGCGGTGGCGCAGGGGCGTGGGTTCGAGATCACGGAGCTGGCCGGGATCACGGGCCAGCACCGGGCTGACGTCCGGGACGTGCTGGAGAGCATGTCCCAGTTCCTGCACACCGAGGGCGAACGCCGGTCGATCTACCACGACTCGTTCCGGGACTTCCTCGCCGTCGAGGAGATCAATCCCGTTGAGGCGCACTGTGCGGTGATCGACTACTTTGTACGCCTCCATGGCGGCAGCTGGGAGGGTGCAAGCGACTACGCCCTGCGCCACTTGGCCACACACGCCACCCACTGCGACCTGCTAGACGAGGTCATCGCCGACACCGAGTATCTCGTGTACGCCACACCCGACGAATTGCTGGCCGCGATGCGCAGCACCGTCAGCGCTGCCGGCCAGCTCACTCGTTCGATCTACCGCGCCTCAGTTGGTCTCCATCGCCACCTCAGCCCCGGCCGCCGCCGACAGGTCCTGGCTACCGACGCCGCGCGATTCGGCGCAACCCGCCAGCATCGCGCGCTCGCCGCATCCTTGGCGTGGCCACCGCGCTGGGCAACCGGACGGCAGACCAGTTCGGCCCTGCACCTTACTCTCACCGGCCACTCCGGCGGAGTGCGCGCGGTCGCGTGTACGACCGTCGGCGGCAAGCCCGTGGCCGTCACTGGCGGCGACGAGGAATCGGTGCGGGTGTGGGATCTGACTGACGGTGCCCTCTTGACCACCTTCTCGGACCGGCGCAACTGGGTGCGGGAGGTGGCGTGCGCAACGATTGACGGCGAACCGGTGGCCGTCACCGCGGGCGAAGGTGGGTGGTTGATTGTTTGGGACTTGGTTACTGGCGCAGAGCGCACCACTATCGGCACCGATCCTCAAACGAGTGTCGTGTGCACGACTATTGATGGTCGGCCCGTCAGCATCAGCGCCGGTGAAAGTGGATTTGTGGAGGTATCGGATCTGATTACCGGGACCGGTTGGGCTACCGACTTCAACCACCATGGCTTTGCGTGCGCGGTGGCGTGCACGACGGTCGACAGCCGTCCCATGGCCGTTATCGGCGATTTCGACGGACTGGTCAGGATGTATGACCTGACCACTGGCATGGTCATGGCTATTTTCCCCGGCCATCGCAGCATGGTGTGGGCGGTGGCGTGCACGACCATCGAAGAACAACCCATGGCCGTCACCGGTAGCTCCGATGGAACGCTGCGGCTGTGGAGTCTGGACACCGCAAGCGAGCACGACTTCGTGGGCACCGGTCACGCCGCTGACATCACTGCGGTCGACTGCGGCACGCTCGAGGGCGAACCAGTAGTTGTCACCTTCGACGCAGCTGGGAACGCGACAGCCTGGGAGGTGGCGACTGGTGTGATCGCTGCCGTCCTTCCCGGCCGCTTCGAGCACGTGACCGCGGCGGCGTGCACGACTATCCATGGCCAACCCGTCGCTGTCACCAACGGCTCCGATGACACGGTGCGAGTGTGGAACTTGGCCACAAACGAGGTCAAGACCGTCAGCGCCAGCGACCACGTGTACGCGCTGTCGTGCACGACAATCGACGGTCAACCCGTCGTCGTCACCGGCGATTCCGCCGGCACGGTGCGAGTACGGGACCTGGACACCTGGGCAGTCAGGGCTGACCTGGCTGGCCACCAATACGCTGTCTGCGCGGTGGCGTGCGCCACTTTCGACGGTCGACCCGTTGCTATGACCGCCAGCCATTCAGGACGGTGGCACGGGATCACTCACCCGCCGACCTACTACACTCCGGGCAAAGGGACAGTGCTCGTGTGGAATCTGGCCACCGGCGCCCGCATCGCAACTCTTAACCACCACAACGAAGTGCGCGCAGTCGCAGGCGTAACCGTCGACGGCCGTTCCGTCGTCGTCACCACCGGAGGCGATGGGACCGCGTCGGTGTGGGACATGGCTACCGGCAAGGTTCTGTCCACCCTCACAGGCCATCAAAAGCGCGTGCGAGCGGTAGCGTGCACCGTCCTCGACGGCCAACCCGTCGCCGTCACCACCAGCGACGACAACACTGTGCGGATCTGGGACCTGACCACTTACGGCGAAATTGCGCTACTCGACTGTCTTGGGCAATCGGTGTGTGTTGGGCCGAGCCAAGAAATCATTATCGGCACCGGCTGGGACCTTGTGGTCATTGACAGGCGACCAACCAGACACGCCTGACGCAAGCTAAGTCGTCAAATGGCGCTGTATCTCACCGCGCACCTGCGTCGGATCTTCCAGCGGAACAAAGCCACAGTCAGCGCCTATATCAAGCAGCTCCGCCTGAACCGCTGCCGGCACGACCGGCAGATCCGGCCTTGCTCCATGTGGCTATCCACACGATCGCGGACAGGCGGGGGTTCACCAGCCCGGCCGACTTCAGCCGCGCCTTCCGCACCGCAACCGGTATGCACCCGGCCGATCTCAGCGGCCGGCTGTGCGTCGAGTTCTGGTAGCCGGAAATGTCTGACCTGATCCCGGCGGCGGGTCTGCGCGAACAGCGGGTGTCGCACGAATTGTCCATGGGGTCCGGCTTCGGCCGGCAATGCGACGCAGACTTCGCCTTGATAGGCCGAGCGCGACGAGAAATCCTCGTGTGAAGGCGGCGATCTCGCTTGCCGCGGCAAGGCCGGCCTGCTCAGTCACAGCCTCGAACAGTCCGGCAGATGGTGGAAAGTTCGTTGGTGCAAGGGGAGCGAGCGACTAGGCCGACCCTGGCCGCCACTCGTGACTCGATTTCCATATGGTGCGATACAAAAGCCTGCTTATCGACTTCGATCGATGAACATCGAAGCACCGTCTAGTTGGCTCTATCGGGGTCCATGTGACTGCCCTCTCGAATCCTGATCTTGGTAGTGGTTGAGTGTTGAACGAAATTTCGGCCAAGGGAAATTGCGTGTCTGCCAGTGCTCCGTTCAGGGCACCTCGAGGTGCAACCCATTGACGGTCATCATTATGTCGCCTACCTTGCTTTGTGCTGGTGTCACAGGAAAACTGGCAGAAGCCGACGTCGGGGGCTGGGGGGACGGGGCGTGTTTTCGTCTATTTATCTTGCATTTTTCGCGACCAGGTATGCCGTCGCGTGGGAACGCGTATGACCCGCTCAATGGATGATCTAGTTGTGCCTGAGCAGGTTGCAGGAGCGCCGCAGCCGCCTCGTCGACCGGACGCCACGCCGCTGCCGACGGAGCAGGCGGAGCTGCTTGTGCCCGTCTTGAAGGCGTTGGCGCACCCCATTCGACTGCGACTGGTCTCTTTGGTGGCAAGCCATCCGGACGGTGAGGCGTGCGTCTGCACGATCTCGTCTGGTTTCAACGTCAGTGGTCCTACCATCAGTCATCATCTGCGGATGCTGCGCGAAGCCGGGGTGCTGGACTGTCAGCGCCGTGGGACCTGGGTCTACTACCGTACCCGTCCTCAAGTGCTGGCTGATCTGGCGAAGATCATTGGTACTCCGATGGTTTGCGGCGATAGCTCGCGACTGGCAGTGGTCCGACCGGCTGAAACCTGTCGCTGATGTACCCGCTTCTGCGCCACTTCAATGGAGACCACGGAACGGTCACCGAATTCGGCAAATCCAGATGGGAAAACGCATGGTCAAATTTATTGCACTAAGCGGTTTTCTGGGTGCGGGAAAAACGACTACCATGATCGCCGCTGCGGAACAGCTGCGCGCTGCCGGCCGTCGGGTGGTCGTCATCGCCAACGATCAGGGGTTGAACTTGGTCGACACCGCGATGGCCGGACGTAACATTTCCGGTGCGGGCGAGGTGACGACAGGATGCTTCTGTTGCCGGTTTGACGATCTTGTCTCCGTTGCCCGGCGTTTGGTGGATCAGGAGGGGGCCGACACTGTTATCGCCGAATCGGTCGGAAGCTGTACTGACCTCACTGCCACCGTCGTTCGTCCTCTCCGCCAGTTCTATGGCGACGAGTTCCAGCTGGCGCCGCTGACCACCCTCGTCGACCCGGTTCGGTATGCGCGCTTTGAGGCCGGGTGGGTGCGTGGGGAACCGGATACCGACCTCGCCTACCTCTATCGGAAGCAGCTCCAGGATGGCGACATCATTGCCGTCAACAAACTTGATCTGCTCGACCCGTCGGCCAGGAACCGGGTGGTGGAGGACATCCAGCGGCGCTTTCCGCACGTGCGCGTCGTCACCTGTGCCGCGGCTCGCGGTGAGTTGCAAGAGCTTCGGCGGGCCTGGGACAGCGACTACACCGAACATGGCCGTGACCTGGACATCGACTACATCCGCTACGGCGTCGCCGAGGCCAGGTTGGCTTGGCTAAACCGGACCTACGACCTCGCCGGACGCGACCGCGGATTCACCGCCGCGAGGTGGGTCGATGCGCTACTCGGGCACATCGCCGCCACCTGCCAGCGAAACGGTTACGTGATCGGCCACGTCAAAGTCATGGTGACCAACCCGGCAGGTGCGGTCGTGAAGGCCAGTGTGGTCGACGAGGCCGAGAAGGTGACTTTCGACGAGCGCGCTGATGTCGGCGTGGACGGACTGCGGGCCACGCTGAACGCGCGCGTCTTGTGTGAGCCCCCGGACCTGGACCTGGCAGTCGATGGCGCGGTGGTCGCGGCGGATGCCGAGTCCGGTTCGCGAACTGTCGCTGAGGACACCCTGTCGTTCAAGCCCGGCCAGCCCAAGCCCACGCATCGGCTGCGGTCGCCGGAGCCGATCCATTGATATCCGTCGATATGTTGTGTGATACTGCTGCCTGAGAACAATGCTGCGGGGAGGATCGCCGATGAATGTTCTCCAAGGTATCCAAGATCGATATAGTGCTGCGTCGAGAACTGCCGAGCCCGGCCTCTGCTGCCCGGTTGATTATGACCCGAAATACCTCAGGGTCATCCCTGCAGAGGTAATCGAACGCGACTACGGCTGCGGAGACCCGGTTTCTCACGTGCGGCCAGGCGAGACTGTTCTTGATCTCGGCAGCGGGGGCGGCAAGGTGTGTTTCATCGCGGCCCAGATCGTGGGTCGCGCCGGCAGCGTCATCGGCGTCGACGTCAACGACGACATGCTTGCCTTGGCCCGCGGAGCGCAGAGCGTGGTGGCCAAGGAGTTGGGTTTCGCCAACGTCACGTTCGCCAAGGCGCGTATCGAGGATCTGGCTTTGGACCTGGAGTTCGTCGACACGCAACTGTCCGGCAGCCCCGTGGCCAGCTACGGTGACCTGGAAAAGTTCGAGGCACGAGCGGATCGCCTACGGCGTGATTCGCCGCTCATCCCTGATCACAGCGTCGATGTGGTGATCTCGAATTGTGTGCTCAACCTGGTCTCGCCGGCGCGCAAGCAGCAGATGTTCGCCGAGATCGCCCGGGTACTTCGGCCTGGTGGCCGCGCGGTCATCTCCGACATCGTCAGCGACGTCGATGTTCCACAGGCCATGCGCGACGACACGCAGCTGTGGTCAGGCTGCTACAGCGGTGCCCTGCGGGAGGACCGCTTCCTGCAGGCTTTCCGCGATGTCGGCATGCACGGTCTCACCGTGCAGAAGCGGGACACGACTTGGGAGACGATCGGAGGCGTCGCCTTCCGCAGCATGACGGTGGCGGCGTACCTGCCCGCGTCGGTCGATGAAGTTCGGCGCGAACGCATGGTGTTTTATCGAGGCCCCTTCGCGAAAGTCACCACTGACGACGGCACCGTCCTCCAGCGCGGTGTGTCGCTGACGGTACGCGCTGATGCTGTCGCCCAGCTGATCACGACCCCCTATGCCGAGCATGTCTTGATCGACGACTTTGCAGGTTCCCTGCAGGAGCCGCGGGAAACCGGCCAGTCAACGACTGAGTGTTGCCTCCCATCACCCGACGGTGGACCTGGTACGGCGGGTTGCTCATGTTGACCTTCAACGTCGCTCCGATGCTGGGTGGGTTACCCCTCCGGCCACGACGGTCCTTACACGTCCGATGCGTGCACCACGTTCCATCAAAAGACGAGGAGCCCCAGTGGAAATCATTACGTACGTCGCGGGCGAGGATGAGCTGAGCGGTGCGCAGGATGTTCTCGACGCCGTGACCAACTGCGGCGCCGGCGATCACCTCGCCGCCGTGAACCTGTATGGCGCTGACCTGGACGGGATCCCTGCCGTTGTCCTGCAAGTGATGCGACTGAAGAAGACCGGCGCCATGCCGTTGACCATCGCCGACGATCAGCCGATCGCCAGCGGCTCGCTACCCGACGTCGCCTTGCTGGAGCAGGTTCTGCGCGACGGCGTGACCGAGCCCGCCGTGCTGGTGTCGCAGGCTGACAGCGCAGTGAATTTCCCCACCGCCAGCCGGATTCACCTGAGCATGTTCGTCAACGACTTGAAGGAATCCGTCGCGTTCTATGAAGTCTTCTTCGGTCAGCCGCCGACGAAGCGACGCGACGACTACGCGAAGTTCGAACTGGAAGAGCCACCACTGAACATCGCGTTCAGTCAGGACCGGCAGCCGGAGAAGGGCGTCGGCGCTGTCAACCACCTGGGCATCCAGGTCAAGAGCAGCGACCAGATCCTCGCCGCACGCGACCGGTTCCGCACGGCCGGCTTCGCGGTCGACGAGGAAATCCAGACAGCTTGTTGTTACGCGGTGCAAACCAAGATTTGGGTCGGCGACCCCGACGGCAACCGGTGGGAATGGTTCGTCACGACCCAGGCGGACGCCGATGAAGGCTGCGGCGCGGATTGCCCGTGCTACAGCGAGATCGCCCCGAGCCGGGCAGGTTCGGCGCCCGCCTCCATGCCCGTCAGCGCCTAAGCGACAGGGGGAACGGAATGAGCCACACCCCGGATCTGAAGACTGCGATTCGCGCACGATACGGCAGCCGTGCCAACCTGATGGTGGAGCCGGCTGCCGCGGCGAGCTGTTGTGAGGGACCATCGAGTTGCTGCGGTGACGTCGTCGGCGGGAGCAACAACTTCTCCTCCGGCTTGTACGACCTGAGCGAGCTCGATGGTGTGCCGCTGCAAGCACAGCTGGCCACCCTGGGGTGTGGTAACCCAACGGCGCTCTCGGAGCTCCATGCCGGGGAGACCGTGCTGGACCTCGGTTCGGGTGGTGGTCTCGACGTGATCCTCTCCGCTCGACGGGTCGGCCCGACCGGCCACGCCTACGGCATGGACATGACCGACGAAATGCTGGAGCTGGCGTGGCGCAACGCCGCGGAAGCCAAGATAGACAACGTCACCTTCCTTAAAGGCGACGTGGAATCGGTTCCGGCACCGGACGCCAGCTTCGACGTCGTCATCTCGAACTGCGTGATCAACCTCGCGGTGGACAAGTCGGCTGTCTTCGCGGAGATCTACCGTGTGCTGCGACCGGGCGGCAGGCTCGCCGTGGCGGATGTCGTCATCGACGGCGGCCTCGACGATGTCGGGTTCGCGGACCAGTTGCGCCGAGACCAGCATGCCTGGGGAAGCTGCATCGCCGGAGCGCTCAGCGACCGCGAATATCGTGATCATCTGCGGCAGGCCGGATTCGACGATATCGGTGTCGAGATTCACCGTCGGCACACCACCGAAGAACTGTTCGCTGCCGGAATTCCTGACTGGGCGACCGATCTGCCGCGGCCCGAATTCGATCGCGCGATGGACCGGTTCACCAGCTCCTTCGTCAGGGCGGTCAAGCCGGCCTGACGAGCGTCAGCTGGCTATGACAGTGGTCAATCTCTAACACATTGACCACTGTCAATGTGTCTGTTAGCTTTCTTGCAGGACCCGCGGCCACCTGTGGCCGTCCGTTTCAGGAGGTGTCCAGGTGTCTTTCGACCTTCAAGCGATGTCCGACGATTTGCGGTTGTTCACCGAACGGCGATTGCTGTCCGAAGCCGAGGCTGCACAGGTTCTCGAGGTGGCCGCAGACCGCTTCCCCTTCGCGCAGGCGATGGGGCTGGCCGACTCCATCCATGTGCACGTCAACGTCGACTCGCTCAGCGAGGTCGTTCAGGAGGAAACCCTCGCGCGTGCCGCGAAGGAAATCGAGCAGAACGAGGTCGAGTACAAGATCGAGTTCGCCAGCGGAGTCAACGTCATTTTCGCCACCGAAGCGACTGCCCAGGACGAACTCATCGAGGGCGCGGTCACTTCGGCCAAACCCTACGTGGATCACTTCGGTATCGACCTGCGAGACGAAAGCGACAGCACACGGCGGGTATTCGACGGCATCCCCGCACTCGCCGAGACGGCCGGATGGCGCCACGTGTTCCAAGACGGCCCTGTGAATTGCTGCCACGTCGTCATGGGGCCGAAGCACTGGGTGTACCCGCCCGGATCAGCCGTCAGCGGCGGCCGGCCGGTGGAGTTCGCGTTCGGCCAGTTGACGGAGTCGGACACCTACGTCGGTTGCGACTATCGGCCCATCGACCCGGCGCACCCGCTGGCGGATCGAGCTGCTGACATCGACTGCAGTTGCGAGCCGAATGCGACTGCGTCGACAGTGGTCGCAACACCGGCAGCGACAGCGACGACGAGCGCCACACCTCCGAAGAAGGTCTACATCTTCGAAGAATGCACCTGCAACTCCAGCCCGTCTGCGTCGCTCCTGGGCTTGTTGGCCAGCCGGTACCCGACTGCCGACGTTCGAGCGTTCGACCTGGCCAAGCCCGAAGGCCTGGTCCCACTGCCGCCCACGTTGTTCATGCAATTGCAGGAGAACGCCGCCGCGGCACTTCCTGCCATCGTGGTCGACGGGCAGATCAGGTCACAGGGCTGGACACCGAACTTCATGGACGCGGTCAAACTCGTCGAGAGTCCCGACCCCGCTGGTCCGGTTCGCCGTGCACAAGCCGCCGGCGAGTGCTGTGGTACGGACGGTTCGTGCTGCTGATCTTCACCGTGCCCCCAGGCCGCGTCAGAGCTGAGAATCGAGATGGAGAGCATGAGCCTTGTCGACAGTCCGACCGCAGCGGCTGAGCTGCAGCGGATCCGTGCTGACTTCCCCAGCCTGAGGGGGTCGCTGGCCTATTTCGACAGCGTCGCTTCCTCGTTGACACCCAGACCCGTGATCGATGCGATCGTGGACTACTACGAGAACTACCGGGCGAATGTCCATCGCGGTTCCTACGACATGTCGTTGCAGGCATCGGAGCGATTCGAGCAGGCGATCCGGACCATCGCCGGACTGATCAACGCCGGCGAGGACGAGATTGTCCTGACGCAGAACACCACCCACGCCATCAACCTCGCCGCGCTGACCATTCCGTTCGAACGTGGCGACGAGATCGTGCTGTCGAGCCTCGAACACACCTCGAACATGGCGCCGTGGATGCGTGCCGCCGGCCTGTACGACCTCAACGTGCGGTGGTACAAGTCCGGCCGCAGCGAGACCTTTGACCTCGACAGGTTTGCCGACCTGCTGACGCCGAAGACGAAGGTCGTCGCCTTGGCGCAGGTGTCCAACGTGATCGGCACGACCACGCCGGTCGGGGAGATCGGGAAGATGTGCCGGGAGCGGGGCATTTTCTTCGTCGTCGACGGAGCCCAGTCCGTACCGCACATGCCGGTGGACGTCAGGGCGATCGACTGTGACTTCCTTGCTTTCTCGGGTCACAAGATGCTCGGCCCCACGGGGGTCGGCGTGCTGTACGTGCGTCGCGACCGGGGTGAGACGCTCATGCCCGCGATCCTGGGCGGCGGGACGATCGATACCACGTCCTGCAATTCGTCCTCATTGGACAGCTGTGTGCTCGCCGATTGCAGTTTCACCGGTTTGCCCCACAAATGGCAGGCCGGAACGCCGCCGATCGCCGAAACGCTCGGCCTGGCCGCGGCCGTGGACTACCTGCAAAACGTCGGTTTCGAGTGGATCGCACAGCAGGAGCAGATCCTGCTGCGGCAGATGCTGGATGGCTTCGCGGCGGTTCCAGGTGTCGACATCCACGGGCCCAAGGGTCTGGACAACCGTGCGGGCATCGTGTCGTTCAACGTCGCCGGCCTGCCGCCGGAGGAGGTCGGCCGCATTCTCAGTGAGAACTACAACATCGCGGTACGGGCCGGGCAGCATTGCGCGGTCAACTACTTCTTCAAGGAGCTTCACGACAAGGTCGAGCACCCCGGCAACGTGCGTGCGGGCCTCTATCTTTACAACACGACCGAAGAAGTCGACCGGTTGGTCTCGGCCGTCGGCGAGATCGCCGCGCTCACTCGCTGACGATGCGAAGACCGCCACGCCGGGCGTCGAGGGCTGCTCGACAGTTCGTCCGAATCAACGCTTTTTCGGGAGTGGGCAGTGGAATTCACGGTGTACGACCTGACTTCGGCGAGCGCGAGCAGTGCGTCCGCCTGGCGCGCTGCTGACAACGCCACGTCTCACGCGGCCGCCTACCGCCACACGTTCGAGCAAGCGGCCTTGGCGGACGAGGGAGGGCTGGACACCTACTTCGTCACCGAGCACCACTTCAACGGCGGCTTTCAGGTCGTCCCCTCGCCGCACCTGCTCGTGGCCGCTCTCAGCCAGACCACTACCCGCATCCGGCTCGGCGCGATGTGCACCAACCTCCCGCTGTACCACCCGGTTCGGCTCGCGGAGGAGATCCGGATGATGGATCTGCTGTCGCAGGGGCGTCTGGAACTGGGCATCGGGCGCGGCACGGCACCACACGAACAGGCCGGATTCGGTGTGGCCCGTGAAGAGACCGAGGCGCTGTTCGAGCAGAGCTTCGAACTCATCCGCCAGTTGCTCGTCGACGGCGGGGTGGACAAGTACGACACCGGACCCTGGCAGGGCACCGGCGTCTCCTTGACGCCGGACGCCACCCAATCGCCGTGTCCACCTCTGTGGATGACCGCGAACAGCGAGAAGTCGGTCCGGAAGGCGGCGCGCCTTGGCCTCAACCTGTGCACCGGTTTCCTCGACGTTGAGGACACCGCCCGGACGAGCAAGATCTATCGCGAAGAATGGCAGGCCGTCCACCCGGACGAACCGGTCGGCAAATACGGGACGCTTCAACATATTTTCGTCGCTGAGACCGAATCCGAGGCGCGTCGGCTGGCTCAGCCGCACTTGCAGGACTGGCTCGGCGCGGGGCGTGACGCCGTCGTCGCGAACAAACAGAGCACCGCGGTCGATGTCGGCTATGAGGAACATCGGCAGTACTTTGAGAAGATCACTCGGCTTTCGTTCGATGACGCGGTCGAGCGTGGCAGGATCATCTTCGGCACCCCCGACCAGTGCGCGGCTCAACTGCTGCGCAAGGCCGAGGGAGGCGTTCAGATGTTCCAGGGCTGGTTCCAATTCGGAGGGCTTGATCCCGAGGCGAGCAACCGGTCACTTCAGCTGTTCGGTGAACAGGTCGCACCGGTAGTACGCGCTGCCGGCCTCTGAACCGTCTGCCGCGCTGCGCCACGGGCACGCGACACGTCCGTCTCCTGCCCAACCCTTGAGATCGGCCCGCTCTTCACAGCGCTTGGGACGAAGGTCGCATAAGGTACGATCGCTCGCGGGTGGCGAAGGCGAGGAGGCCGCGATGGTGGCTCGGCAGCGTGACGTCGAGGTCCCCCTGACCGATGAATACTGGTGCATCTCCATCTCGGAGGCGCCCCTGGCGGAGAAAGCAGCCGTGGACATGTCGGCGGTCTTCACCGCGCTGTCCGATCCGGTCAGGCTCAGGTTGCTGTCGCTGGTCGCAGCGCAAGGTGAAGTGTGCTCCTGCGACCTGGAAGCACCACTGGGTAGGACCCAGCCCACCATCTCCCATCACACGCGGGTGCTTGCCGCGGCGGGCCTGCTCGCGTCGGAGAAGCGCGGACGCTGGATGTTCTGGAAGGTTCCTGACGAACGCCTTGCCGGCATCCAGGCGCTCCTGAGCGCTGCGCACGCTTGTGCACGCGACGGTATGGAGACCGTCCCGAAGGCGGCACGCAAGACCGGATGATTCCGCGGCAGTCGCCTCTACGGGCGCCCTTCTGTCCCGTCCCACTTGAGGGTGACGTCGCCCTTTTGCACCTATCGATAATGGTCGATACGATCGTGGGTGTTGGTTAGAGATTTGTCTATGCAGGAGTGTGGCGTGGTGACCGAACTTCCAGTCGTTGTCATCGGCGCTGGACCCGTCGGGCTTGCGACGGCCGCGCACCTGCTCAAGCGCGGCGTGGAGCCGGTGGTGCTGGAGGCCGGCAGTGAAGCGGGCTCGGCGGTTGCGGAATGGGCACATGTACGCCTGTTTTCACCCTGGTCACAGCTGGTCGACCTTGCCGCGGCGGAGCTGCTGACGCCGACTGGTTGGTCACATCCCGATGCCGACGTACATCCCACCGGTGGCGAGTGGCTGAAGTCCTACCTGCGCCCCCTGGCGCAGGCGCTGGGCGATCGAGTGCGCGTCAAAGCCCGCGTCACCGGGGTGGCTCGACGCGGCCAGGACCGCATCTCCGACGTCGGCCGTGGCGAACAACCTCTGGCGGTGCACGTAGCTGGGCCGACGGGCGACGAGGTAGCGCTGGCGCGCGCGGTCATTGACGCCTCCGGGACGTGGGCGACACCCAGCCCGCTCGGTAGCGACGGCATTGCCGCGCCCGGCGAACATGCCGCTGAGCAGCGCATCTCTTACCGTGTACCTGACCTCGCACAGCCAGCGCAGCGTCAGCGGTACGCCGGACGCCGGATCGCCATCGCCGGAAGCGGACATTCGGCTCTGACCGCGCTGGTGGTGCTGACAGCTCTGGCCGAGGAATGTCCAGGCACGGAGATCGTGTGGCTGCTTCGCCGGGAGACACCCGTCTCGGCTGACGAGGCTGACAGTGACCAGTTGCCCGCCCGCGGCGCGTTGGGATCTCGGGCGACGGCGGCCGCGCGGTCCGAACATGTGCGGGTCGTGGCAGGATTTCGAACCGCTGCCGTCGAACAGGGTCCTGATGGTCTTGTGATCCTCGAGTCTGTCGACGGCCGTCGCCTTGAACCGGTGGACGAGGTACTGGCGTTGACCGGATTCCGGCCGGACCTGTCGTTCTTGGGCGAGGTGCGGCTGGATCTGGACCCGGTACTGCAGGCACCGCGGGCGCTGGCCGAACTGATCGACCCGGCTGTGCACTCCTGCGGGACCGCGATTCCCCACGGCGTGCGCGAGTTGACCCAGCCCGAGCCCGACGTCTTCATGGTCGGGATGAAGAGCTACGGCCGCGCGCCGACATTCCTCGCGATGACCGGCTATGAGCAGGTCCGCTCGGTCGCCGCGGCGCTGGCAGGTGACCACGATGCCGCCACCCGGGTAGAGCTGGCACTGCCGATAGGCAACGCGTGCGGAGAACCCGGCATCGTCGCTGGTTGCGGCGAGGCCGGGGACAGTGCTTGCGGCGATGGAGCGGGCCCTCAGCTGCTGGACCTGCGGGCGCCCACCTCCGCACGTTGCTAAGTGGTCGGTTCGGAAGTTCTTCGTGGGTATCGGCGAACTTCCGAAACCGACCACGAAGGCCGCGGTCTCAGAACTGCAGCACTTCAAAGGACACGGCGAACTCGCAGCCCAACTTGGATCCGGCATTGCGGCCGATGGTTTCGAGGAATTCGGCGGCGTCGAAGTTCGGGTCGCCGAGCCCTTCGATGTACGCCGCATGGGCTCGCAACGATGCGACACCGCGGTCCAGAGAGTCGGTGACGTCGACGCCGTGGGTGGGCTGGGGCGAGTTGGCTGACCAGATGCGGCGAGCGTCTCCCCAGGGTTCGAGGCCTTCTTCGAGCAGCTCCGGGAAGACCCAGCGGTTGCCCGCATCACGGGCGCCGTCGAGGATCGCACGGCCGGTGACAATGTGGTCGGCGTGGTTCACCGGCGAGCCGTCCATGCCGAACTGTGCGGCATCCCAGCTGTCCCGGATGTTGTTGGTCAGCACGACCTGCGGCCGGTGGACGCGGATCTCGCGAGCGATCGCGCGTCGCAAGGGGAGTCCGTATTCCAGGATCCCGTCCGGGAAGCCGAGGAAATCCACGACCTCGACGCCGACCTTTTCCGCCGACGCGCGCTGTTCGTCCTCGCGGATCACGCGGGCTTTCTCGGGGGCGATGCCGTCAATGCCCGCTTCGCCGTTGGTCACGAGGCAGTAGACGATCTTCTTGCCCTGGGCTGTCCAGTGCGCTACCGCTGACGCGGCGCCGTACTCGAGGTCGTCGGGATGGGCGACGATGGCAATCGCGGTTTCCCAGTCTTCTGGCAGAACCTTGAGCTGGGGGGTGGGCTCCGGCACGTGAAATCCTCTCGACTGTCCGATGGCTCGATGCTGACGTCAACCGCGCGAGAACCCACCGTCGTCAACAGGACTGATCGGCGCGACCTGCGATAGCGGGGACCAGGTCGGCCAGAGGATGTCCTGGATCGATGGGACGGTAGTCGCAACCCACGTCCTCGCCGAAGACTTGCAGCTCTCCGAACGCGAACTCGATGGGCCGGTATTTCTCGTCGGTACCTGTCGGCGGGTATACCCACCTCTTCTCGCTGACCTCGCAGTAACAACCGCGTACCGGGCTGTCGGGACCACCCTGGCGAACGGTGCGCCAGCCCGAATCCGTGGCTCGCTCGCCCAGCGCGGCGTAGATGCCGGCCGACTGGGGCGACTCCTCACGCAGGTCGATGCCGAGATGATCGACGAACGGCGTGGGCCGGGTGACAGCTCCAGGAACAAGATCGTCCTCGGCGATGGGGCCGCTGGTGAAGATGACCGCGAGTCCGTTGGCGTAGCCGTACTTCTGGAATCCTGGGGTCTTGCGCTGGCTGGTTACTCCCGAGCGGACGATATCGCCGTGCGGAAGCACTCCCAGGTCATCGATCTTCACCTGGACATGCACGGAGTCGGCGATGGACAACGCCTCGGCAAAGGGGAATGTGGGTTCCAGCAACGCGACGACGAGGTCAGCTTCGTTGCTGGACAACAACTTGTGGTCGACGAAAACGTCGAGCGTGTCGCGGAAGACAGCAGGATCAAGGATCGACATGGACGATCATCCCCTCGTGCCAAGTAGCGAAAAGAGAACGCGGCGCACCAGAGCGGCCCGGCGGTGCGCGATGGACGTCGCATGACCCGTGCGGCTGGTGCGCAGTGCTGCCGACTCGGCCTGATTGTGGCACGAACGATCGTGAGTTTCAACAGTAAATGCTTGTGTTAGCAGTGGTCGTTGTTGCTCGTTGGCGTGGTCGCGCGTTGCTATTATCAGCGATCGTTGTTGTTACTTGCTTCGAAGAGTGCTTAACTACTTCCATGCCCTCTGCCGAGCTGACGCTACTGTCACTTGATGACGCGCCGCGCGAGATCGCCGGCCAGTGGGCTCCGCTGTTTCGAGCGCTGGGTGACCCGGTCAGGCTGGAGATCGTGCTGCTCCTGGTGCGCGAGCCACGCACCGTCAAGCAACTGCAGACCGCGCTGAAGCTGAGTCAAGCACTGGTCAGTCATCATCTGCGGTTATTGCGTGAGCAGGACATCGTGGTCGCCACGGCGCGCGGCCGCAGCAACATCTACGAAGTCTGCGCCCCGCCGCTCGCGTGCCTTGCGCAGTGTCTGGAGTCGATGGTGTCCAGCACGGCCCCGGCCGGCCCGCAGCCGTAGCCGGCTCCCTCTCAAGGCGTCTGCCGTTCACTGAATCAGGGCATAGGCGCCTGCTGCGACGAGTCCGGCGAACGGCGGTGTGACAACCCAGGCGATGGCAAAGCCGCGGATGGTCTTCGCGTTGATGCGGCCCACGTCTTTGCCTGCGCTTCCGGCGATGGCGCCCGTGGACACATGGGTGGTGGACATCGGCAGGCCGGCTCCGGCGCCCAGTCCGACCAGCGCGGCTGTGGTGAGATTCGCCGAGAATCCCTCGCGATGGTTCATGGTGACGACGTCGTTTGCCAGTCTTTCGGCGACCCGGAGTCCTCCGACGAGCGAGCCGGCAGCCATGGCCGCGGTCACGACGAGGAGTATCTGCCACGGTCGCCATCCGGCCGGCACGAGAGCGAATGCTCCGATGGCAACGATTTTGGGTGTGTCGTTGAGGCCGCGGGCAGCACAGGCGAAACCACTGGTGACCCAGTGGGCGACGCCGAGGACGCGGTCGACGGCGGAAGGCGTTCCAGAGGTCTGCTGCCCTTCGGGTGCCATCTCGGCCGCCGTGGCCGCACCGGGTCCATGTGCACGCCGGCCGGATCGTGGCGGTGAGCTCACGACACGCGAGAGCAAGGCCAGCCCGAGCGACAGGACGTATGCGACGACCACGCTCAACAGCAGCGGCAGCACCACTTTCGGAAGCAATGCGCTCCACTGAACCGAACTGGCGGCGAAGAGTACTCCCGCGCCGATCAGTGCCCCGACCAGAGCGTGCGTGGTGGAAACCGGCAGCCGCAGGATGGTCGCGAGCACCACCCAGCTCGCGGTGCCGAGTAGTACGGCCGCGGTGAAGGCGGCGCTGGGGCTTGCCGCCACGATGCCGGTCGAGAACAGTGCCGTCATCTTGCCTGCCAACTGGAGTGAGATGAGGCATCCGACGAGGGTCGTTGCCGTGCCCCACAAGATCGCCGTCCGGAACTTGGTCACCCCGGCGCCGGCGAGCGTCGCCACCGCCTTGGGTACGTCATTGCTGCCGTTTGCTGCCGAAAGTCCGATGAGGAGAATCAACACTGTGATTGTCATGAACACCGACTTAATTTTGGGCGAATTTCACCATATCCCGGCTCGAAGATCGTGACAATGACCGCGATTTGAATAGAAGAAGCTCTAAATCAAAGGAAGTCGAAATAGTCGGATTTGCGCTGACCTTGTTGGTCTCGGTTTTGTGGAATCCTGCGTCAGGCGTTGTGATCGAGGTCCTGTACGAGAAGTGAAGTATTGATTGCCTGGGCTGCCTTGTAGCCGCCGCTTGCCGCATGGACGACCTGCTCGGTGGCGCTCGCGGCGTTGCCCACGATCCAAAGCCCGTCCTCGCTGCTCTTGCCTGTTTCGTCGGTGACGGGGTACCGGCCGAATTTGGTCTCGTGCATGTCCACGTCGAGCTGTCGGAGGATTTCGTCTCTGACATCGAATCGTGGACTGATGTAGAGCACGCGGCACCGCACCATGCGGCCGTCGGCCAGTCGAACCGCTGTCAGGGCGTCGTTCTCGACCAGCACTTCGCTGGCTCGAGCGTCGACGACGTCGACGTGTGCCGCCGCGAGCCGTCGTCGCGCCTGAACAGTCAATTCGGCGTCCGTCAACTCGTGCTGGATGAGCACGGTGTCACCGCTTAGCCGGCTCACCACGAGAGCTTTCATGAGATCCTCGGCCGAGCTGGCCAGCACCGCGGTGGGTGTGTCGCGAAGTTCCCAGCCGTGGCAGTAGGGGCAGTGCACCACGTCGTTGCCCCATCGTTTCGCGAGTCCTGGCAGATCGGGAAGTCGATCGACAAGGCCGGTGGCCAGGATCAGCCGCCGAGCCGTGATCGCCGACCCGTCCAAGCAGGTCAAGGTGAATCCGCCGGTGCTGGGGACCGCGGTGGTGACCTGCCCTCGCCGTAGCTGAACGCCGTAGGATTCGATCTCCTCGCGGCCGGCGAGGAGGAACGCCTGTGGCGACATGCCATCCCGCGTCAAGTATCCGTGCAGCTGAGTGGCGGGAGCATTGCGTGGTTCGCCTGCGTCGATCACCACCACTGACCGCCGGGCGCGTCCGAGGACGAGCGCCGCGCTGAGACCACCGGCGCCGCCGCCGACGATTGCCACATCGCATGGTTCCGGCCGGACTGAAGCGCTGCTCGCGGGCGAATGGGCGGGTGGGTTTGTCATGCGGTCGGCTCCTTGGGCGAGTCGGGCTCCGTGGGCGGGGGTGAGAACATCCGCGCGCCCATCAGTGACGGTGATTGATATTAACAAATATTGTTGATACAGCGTGCGACTTGTGCCACGATCTACGGAAGCACCACGAGGACGGTCAGGAGGTCATCGCTGATGTCGCAGGCGTCGCGCGGTGCCATTCGCGTCGAACTGCCGCCCGTCAGCCCAGAAATTTCTGCCTGCCCGCAAGCATTCACGATCGTCGCTGAGCGATTCTTGACCAGCCTGCTGCCGACGGCCGAGCGGTCCAGCGCCTCAGCGCGGCCCATTCCTGTCAGAAGGGAATCCTCATGGATCAGCGCCCTTCCAGCGGCCTCGACGGCGCTCCTCCCGGTGGTGCACAACTGGCCTCGGGACACGAGGCGCCGGGTAGTAGTGATCGCCCTGCGAAAGCGGGTCGGCTGGGCTTCGGTCTCGCACTGATCCTGGGTGCCCAGTACCTCGTCTCGCTGGACGGTTCCATCGTCGCCGTGGCACTGCCCCATATTCAGCAGGAGCTCGGCTTCTCCTCGGCCGGCGTGCAGTTGGTCGTCACCGCGTACAACGTGGCCTTCGGTGGAGCCCTCGTCCTGGCCGGGCGATTCGGCGATCTGATCGGTCGGCGGCGCCTGTTCATCATCGGAATGATCGCGTTCGCGGTGACGTCGCTGCTCTGCGCGTTGTCCCAAAACCCGACGATGCTTGTCGTCGGCCGTGTTCTGCAAGGTCTCTCAGCCGCGACCATCGCGCCCACCGCGCTGTCCTTGCTGACCGCGTCGGTGCCGGAGGGCCCCGCGCGTGCGAGCGCGATGAGCAAATTCGGAATCGCCACCGCACTCGGCTTCGTCAGCGGACTGGTATTCAGCGGGCTCCTTGTCGACGCATTCCATTGGCGTGGTGTCTTCTTTGTGACAGTGCCCATCGGCGTCGCGGTAGCCGCCCTCGCGCCCCGCTTCATTCCCCGCGTCGCTGTCGTGAAACACCGGATCGACTGGCTCGGCGGACTGCTGATCACAGCCAGTGTCGCGCTGCTCGTGGTGGCGCCGACCCAGGGAGCGTCAACAGGCTGGACGTCCCCGCAATTCTTCGTGCCGCTGGCCGTGGGCCTCGCCCTGATGGCGGCGTTCCTTGTCGTCGAGACTCGCCATTCTGAGCCGTTGATGCGGCTGGGGCTGTTCCGGTCGAAGTCGTTGCGAACGGGCAACATCGTCACCGTCGTCGCCGGCTTCGTCTCAGGTACCGCGTACCTGCTGGTGACTCTGTACCTGCAGGAGGTACTGGGCCGCACGCCATGGGAAGCAGGGCTTATCGTGGCTCCGATCGGCCCGCTGAACATCCTCTTCGGAACAGTGCTCGGCCGGCTGATCATGCGACTGGGCGTCCGTACGTCGCTCACGACCGCGACGTTCATGGCCGGCTTGTTCATCGCGCTTGTCGCCTCGCAGATGTCGACGGATCAGAACGTCTTTGTCTTCGGCCTGATACTGCTGCCGATGGGCCTCGCCATGATGGCGACCATGGTGACCTCCACCTTGGCTGCCACGTCGGGGGTCGCCGGCCACGAACAAGGGCTCGCCGCGGGAGTGCGGCAGACCTGTTTCCAACTCGGCATCGCACTGGGTGTCGCCGTGCTGGTCTCGGTCGCTGCCAGCCGGACCGCCACACTCGGTTCCAGGATTCCTCAGGTCGCACCTGCCGACGCACTGGTCGACGGTTTCCAGCTTGCTTTGTACATCCTGGCTGGCTTGGTGATCCTTGCCAGCGTGGTGGCCTTCACGGGCCTGCGGAAACAACCCGCCTAGGACAGCCGCGCTTCTCGATTCAGTGCTGGTCGATCACCCGCGGGTACAGCAGGCGGACCACGGCGATCGCAAGGGCGGCGCCAAGGACCTGGGCGAGGACGAACGGGCCGGTGGACGCCGGCTGGATTCCCGCGAAGGTGTCCGACAACGTTCGGGCGAGGGTGACGGCCGGATTGGCGAAACTGGTCGACGCGGTGAACCAGTACGCGGCGGCGATGTAGGCACCGACAGCGTACGGAGCCGCGGCGGCCCGGCCGGAACGGACAACTCCGTAGATCACCAGGAGCAGTCCGAAAGTCGCGATGGTCTCGGCCAGCCAGAGCCCGGGGGAGTTGCGTTGCTTCTGGCTGATCTCGACGGCCGGCAGTCCGAACATGAGGTTGGACAGGACCACGCCGACGGCGCCGCCACAGAATTGGGCAAGGACATACGGCGCGAGCGCGCGCCACGAGATGCCACCCATGACGGCGTCAGCGACCGTGACAAGGGGATTGAGGTGAGCACCGGAGATCCGTCCAACGGCAAGAATGATCGCCACCAAGGCGGTTCCGGTGGCGATGGAGTTCTCGAGGAGCGCCAGGCCGGTGTCCTGAGGTGAGAGGCGTTGCGCCTGGATTCCGGAGCCGACGACCGCGATGAGCAGCAACGCGGTGCCGGTGAACTCGGCTACGACCCGCGCGGTCATAGTTGCGGCCGCGGGAGGGGCATGGACAGCGGGACGTGACTGTGTCACGGAAAAGTCTTGGTGAGCGGCTGCCATGTGCTGCTTCCTTTGATGAGGCGCTCGATGGCGATCAGGGCAAGAAACTGATCAGTGGAAACTGAACCGAGCACATCGTCGCGACATGCCGGTAGACGCGGTCGGGCCGCCAACGATCTCTACGCGAGCGCCTTTGCGGCACGGCAGCGGTGAACTCGTTCGTGAGCTTAGATAGCGGCATCCAAGTGGTCAACTGGTCATCATGCACCCTTTGCTTCGATGAATTGCTATATAAAGAAGTTTCAAATCTGTGAAATACTCCGGACGCCGCAAAAGGTGCGGGTGTGCGGTGCGAATGGCGCAACTCGGTGAATCCGCGATCGCCGAACCGATGCTTGTTGACCTGCGCGAGTGGCACTTCTACTGTGATGAATCACCGGAGTCCCGTGGATCGTATAGGCGCGTCGACCGGTGTCAGAAGCAGGACAACATTCGGTGGGGAGAGCAATCGTGGACCTCGAAGGCCGTCATGTCGATCGCGTGCTCGCGGATGTCGAGGCGCTCAAGCTCGTCAACGACGTTGAGCACGCCGAGGTGCTCTCGGTGCTCGACAACACCTTCCCGTTCGCTGAAACGTTGCAGTACACCGACTCCGTACACGCCCACGTCAAGGTCGAGGACGTCGATGCGCTGCCGCACGACGAGTTGGTCGCGTTGGGCTATCACCCGGAGAACGCCGAACCCGGTTACATCAAGTACTCCACCGATGCCGGACTCAACTTCATCTTCTCCTCGATCCCGATTGCCCAGGACGACAGCGTCGAGGGCGCGGTGATCCTGCCCAAACCGTTCATGGACCACGTGGGCATCGACATGCGCGACGAGGCCGACGCCACCCAGATCGCCTTCGACGCCATCATCACCCGCGCTGCCGAGCTCAACTGGCGCGAGGTGACTCAGGCAGGCCCGGTTCACTGCTGTCACACGCAGGTCAAGGCGAAGCATTGGGCCTACCCGCCGGAGTGCTGGGCCGGCTGGCGTCGCCCTATCGAGTTCGCGTTCGGCACTCTGCAGATTTTTCACCAGAAGATGGGCTGCGACCTGCGCCCCATGGACCCCGGCCATCCGATGGCCGCCGCCGATGCGCAAACCACTTGCAGTGCCGCCTCTGAGGTCGAACCGGACACCTCGGCCTCGGTATCGGGCTGACCGTCACGGCCACGTTCCGGCAGCAGGGCGATCGGCAGCGCGGCCGGTGTTGTACCAGAGTTCGTTCAATGACGGGCTTGACCTGTATGAATTATTGATTCGAGCTTTGACTATTTAAAGATCCGGCTAATCAGGCAATCGAATCTATTGCTTGACCATATTGCGCCGGTGGCTATTCTGAGTCCTTTCTGCCGGTTCAGGGTTCAGTTCACTGGGGGACCTGGAGGATATCGTGACAGCAGATGCCGCTTCCTCGATTGCCGGGTTGGGCGCTCGTCTGGACCGGCTCCGATGGGGGCGGATGCACCGGGTCGTGCTGCTCGCACTGGGTGCGGGCTGGATGTTCGACTCGCTCGAAGTGAACCTCGTCGGCAGTGTGATCAGCCCGCTGGACAAACACTTCCAAGCGGACTACGCGGCCGGGCAGTTTGTGATCTTTTCCTGGTTGATCGGGGTGATGATCGGCGCGCTGGTCGGCGGGCGGCTTGCCGACCGGTTCGGACGGCGACGGCTCTTCGTGCTGACCTTGCTGTGGTACGTGGTGTTCACCGTGCTGACCGGGCTCGCGCCGACCCTGTGGGCTGTGATTGTGCTCCGTTTCGTGACGGCTCTCGGCGTCGGCGCGGAGTATCCGGTCATCAGCGCGGCTGTCACCGAGTTCATGCCCGCCCGCTACCGCGGCAAGGCTAGCGCCACCGTGATGAACTTCTGGCCGCTGGGCGCGATCTTGGCGGGCCTGCTCGCGTTCTTCCTGCTCAACGTTCTTGCGCTGTCCGCAGCTGTGTCCTGGCGGTTCGGCTTCATTCTCGGCGGCGTGCTCGCGCTTCTCGTCCTGTTTTTCCGCCGTCGCCTCCCCGAATCACCGCGCTGGCTGGCCAGTCAAGGCCGGTACGCCGAGGCCGAGGCGATCGTCCGGCGAATGGAAGAGGCCTCCGGAGGAGCCGGGCCACCCGCGGACACGCAAGTGGACGCGCCTCCGCCGACAAAGGTTCGCAACGGGGTAGCCGAACTGATGCGCCGATGCCCTGGACGGCTGGCGCTGGGCAGCGTGCTCAATCTGTCAGAAGCCTTTGGCGCCTACGGGATCAACGCCTTCATGCCGCTCATCGTGCTGCCGGCGATCCACGTCGCGGACAGCTTTATCCCGGTGTTCTACATCCTCGGGAGCGTAGGCGCGCTGATCGGGGGAATCGTGATGTCCCTGCTGATCGATTCTCTGGGGCGACACAAAACGATCATCTGGTTCTACACCACGGCAGGGCTGGCCGTGCTGCTACTGGCGGGCGCAAGCAGCACGGGATCCGTCGGACTGGTACTCGTCGCGTTCATGCTGTCCAACGGGTTGACGACAGGGGCCGGGATGGCGGCATACCCGGTCGCCAGCGAACTGTTCCCCACCGAGCTGCGGGGTATCGGCGTGGGATTCTCGGTCGCGGTCGGCCGGATCGGCGCCGCGTTCGGCGTCACCCTGATCACTTTCGTCGCCACCCACGCTTCCATCACCGCCGCATACATCGTCGTTGTGTTCCTTTGGCTGATCGGCGCCGGAGCCATGGTCATCTTCTCGATCCGCGGCGGCGTCGATGGCGCAGGAAGACCACTGGATGTCGTGGCCGCGTAGCTGTGGAAGCGAGGAGCGTGATGCCGAGCCGTGTCCGGCGTTGGGGAGGATGACCGGCTAACCCCGCGCGACGTCGGCTATGGGAGTTCGTTGGTAAATCCGCATGATGGAAGCCTTGGTCAGGCCGGCGGATGGACTGTCCAGCACCACCTGCCCGGCGCGCAGGCCGATCACCCGGTCCGCCCAGCCCAGTGCCATCTCGACCTGGTGCAGGCTGCACACCACAGTGAAGTGCTCCTCCGTGCAGATCCGCCGCAGGATGTCCATCACCTCGACGGACGACTCGGGATCGAGCGAGGCGACCGGCTCGTCCGCCAGCAGCAGCCGCGGTCGTTGCATCAAGCTCCTGGCAATGGCGATTCGCTGCTGCTCGCCGCCGGAAAGCGTGTCCGCCCGCTGGAAGGCCTTGTGAGCAAGCCCGACGCGCTCGAGGTGGTCCACCGCCTCCTGGCGCATCGTCTTGGAGTACATCCCCACGCCCAAACGAGGACCGATCAGTCTGCCGAGGGCGCCGGACAGAACATTCTCCAGGCAACTGACCCGATCGACCAAGTTGAACTGCTGAAAGATGAAACCGACCTGACGGCGTAGCGCCCGCAACGAGCTGCTGCGGGCATCGGCCACGTCCACTCCGAGCACTCTGACCCTGCCGCTGGTGGGTTTGTGCAGCCCGTTGAGCAGGCGCAGCAGGGTGGACTTTCCCGAGCCGGACAGACCGACAACGCCGAGGAGCTGGCCCGGAGGCAGGCGAAACGACACGTCGTCGAGTGCGGTCTGAGCACCGAACCGCTTGGTGAGGCCTTCGAGTTCAACTGCTTGCTCCATCAAAGAATCCTCTTCCGGATGGCGTCCGATGCCCTTTCGACGGCGAACACGGTCATGAACACGACGATCAGCACCGCCGAGGTCGTGCGGAACTCCAGAGTCTGAACCGACTGGTACGTAAGGAATCCGACTCCGCCCGCGCCGACGATGCCGACAATTGTGGACGATCGGATGGTGCTGTCCAGAGTGAACAGAACTGTGGCGACGAACGACGGCGCCACCTGCGGCAGAACTGCCCCGGCAGCCTGTTGCGTGCGGGTGGCGCCAACCGACCGTAGTGCGGCTCCCGGCCCGACGCCGACGTGTTCCACGGCGTCGGCCATGAGTTTCGCGGTCAGTCCGACGGAGCTCAGCGCGAGCGCGATCACGCCTGCGAACGGGCCTAGGCCGAATGCCGAGATGAACACCAGCGCCAGTACGAGCGGGGGAAGCCCGCGGGCCAGGACGATGATCACCCTGGCCACGTGGTACACCGCAGGGTGTGGACTGATCGTGCGGGCAGCGAGGAAGGCCACCGGCAGACTCAGGAACGTCGCGAGAGTCGTCGCCGTCACCGCGATGGCCAGCGTCTCGAGCATCGCGGTGGGCAACTGCTCCCACACGGACGCGAAGTCCGGAGGAAAGAAGGCTCCGAGGCCGCCGAACAGGTCTGGCAGGGCCTTCACCAAGGTCCCTGGACCGATGTTCAACCCGGAGAAACTGGTAACGATCAGCGAGATCGCCACGCCCACGGTCAACACCCGGAGCAATCGGGATCGGGTCCATGGCACGGCTGGAGCCGAGGCCGCAGGTACCCTCTGTACCGGCGAAACCCGTTCTTTGCGGGCTCGTCTGCGTGCGGGGCGGACAAGGTCGTGCCCGACGATCTTCGACCGGATGACCGCTGAGGTGCGCTCGACGACCACAACCAGCACTATGACGACCAACGCGATGCCGATTCCGCGCTGATACTGCAGGGTGCGCAGGGTGTTGTACAGCTCGAAGCCGATTCCGCCGGCCCCGACGAAGCCGAGCACGGCGGACGCTGCGACGTTCATGTCCAGGCGGTAGAGCACAGTGGCCACGAACGAGGGAATGACCTGAGGGACCACGCCGGCCGCGATCGCCTGCGGCCGGCTGGCGCCGACAGCATCGATCGCTTGAGGAGCGCGCGGGTCCACCTCCTCGATCGCGTCGGCGAACAGCTTGCCGATCATCCCGGTCGAGTACACCGCGATAGCGAGCACGCCGGGCAGGACTCCGACGCCGAGCACGCGTACGAAGATCAGGGCGTAGACCAGATCGGGGATTGCCCGCGCGCCGAGGATGATCGCCCGTGCCACCGTCCTGACTGCCGGGAACGGCGCTGTGTTCGTCGCGGCCAGGAATCCGAGGGGGAGGGCGAATACCGTCGCGAGCGCGGTACCGGCCACCGCGATCATGAGCGTGTCCAGGACCGGTTTGGCGATCGTCGCCGGATTGGGCGGCTTGATCGGCGTCATCCGGGTCAGCAGGTTTCCGAGGTCGGACCAGCCGTCGATGAATCGCTGCGGATCGACTCCGATCGCCCGTGTGCTGAGAACGATAAGGACGACGCAGATCAGGCTGATGACCACAACAGTCACCCGCGTCCGAGTCCACGGTGGCGCCAGCCTGCCGCCGGGCACCGGACGAGTTCCGGCTGGGAGGAAAGCCTCGCCGTCCTTGGGACTTCGGGCAGGTGAACCTACGTTGCGGATCAGCCACCACCGATCGAGCCGCAGCTGTCCACGTGGGTTGTCTTGCAGGCGTCCCAGATCACTTGGAAGTAGGAGTGGTCCACCGGCAGGTAGCCGAAGTCGCCACTGGCACTGATCAGGCACTTGACGCCGGAGCAGTAGCCCTTCTGCTCCAAGTATTCGGCATTGAGCCGGTTGACGACGGTGCGGATCTTGTCGCGCAAGTCCTGTGGAAGCTGGCTTCGGGTCGCCAGAGGTGAGCCGGGTGCGCGAACCTGCCAGACGACCTTGAGGTCGTTCTGTTTGATGTCGCCTTGTCGGATGGCGGTTTCCCATTGGGCCTGCGATGCGAGTCCGACGGCGCAGTCGCCCCGGCGCACGGTCCGGGGAATCGTCGCTCCGGTCGGGATGGTGAGCCGGGTGAAGTCCTTGTCCACCTTCAGTCCCGCTTTGTCGAACTCGAACATCGGGATCAGCGTCGTGGTGGAGGCCGGATCGGGGAAGCACACCGTCTTCCCGCGGAAGTCGCCAAGCGAGCTGATAGGGCTGCCGGCGGCGGCCAGCCCGTAGATCACGTAGCCGAGCTGATCGCCCTTGGTGTGGATCCGCACACCGTCGGGTTCGATCTTCGCGCCGTTCTGTACAGCCAGGGCGTAAGAGAACGCGCCAAGCTGGGCTACGTCGACGGTACCGGCGATCATGCCCTCGATCACCCCGGCGTAGTCGGCGGCCTGAAAGGTCTCCACCCTGATGCCTACTTCGTCCGACAGCGCCTTGACGAAAGGACCGAAATCGTCGTTGAAGGTCCGTGCTTCGCCACTGGGAGTCGCGGCGAACACGATCTTCTGTGGCCAGTTGCCTGTGCTCCCGGACGCGGTGCTGTCCCTACTGGTCGAGCAGGCGGTCGTGACCAACAGTGCCGTGACCATTAGCAAGGCTCGGGCAGTTCGCATGTAATCGCCCCTCGCAGGCACACCTCGGCGGGCGTCCCATTTCACCGATGGAAGGAAGGCGCCGGTCGACAGGTATGGTCAAGCGGCGGGACGAGGGCATGTTTGGTGCCATGTCCTCGGTTAAAGCCCCAGTATCATCATGAGAGGTTGATGTCATTGACTTTCGCGATGATAATCGCGGCCGGCTGCCGGGTACAAGGGCCATTCGGTGCAGCGGTGTGCGCCTCTGACCTGCAAGCGGTGTCGCTGAATGGTTGTGTGCAGGTTGCCATCAGTGCTGGTTATCGGGTCGTAGTCTCCTGAAGTCCATTCGTCGTGGCGGGCAATCGCTGATGAGAGATTCTTCTAATCAAAGATTAATCTAATCAGCGACCTGCTCGGTGTCATTCAGGCAGCGGAGGAATGTATCGACTGAATTCGATTGACGTGATGATTGATTGTGGCCGATACTTTCGCCATGACCACGGTTGCCTCGAACAACCAGTTGCTGCCCGAGCCCGAGGCCGCGACCTATTCCGAGTGGTTCGCGTGCCTGGCTGAGCCGATGCGCGTCAAGCTGCTGCACGCAGTGGCTACGGCACCTGGGGGCCTTACCGTCGGCGCGCTGACCGAGGTCCTCGGCACCAGTCAATCCACGTGCTCGCATCATGTGCGCAAGCTGGCCGACGTCGGATTCCTGCACCTGCGCAAGGTGGGTACCGCCACGGTGGCGACGGCCAACCAGGCTTGCTGCAGCGGCCTCCCGCACGCTGCTGACGCGGTCATGGGGTTGCTGGCCCCGCGCCCATCCCGCCCGGCTGACGACGTACGTGCCGACGTCGCGGTCCGCGAGTTGCACGCGGATGACTGGACAGCGGTCCGGCGGATCTACGGCGAGGGGATGGCTACCGGCCTTGCGACCTTCGACGTGACGGTGCCGAGCCCTTCTGCATTGGATGCGAAGTGGCTGCCAGGGCATCGCTGGGTTGCTGAACTCGACGGTAAGGTGGCCGGTTGGGCCGCCGCTGAGCCGTCATCGGCGCGGGAGTGCTATTCCGGAGTCGCCGAGACGTCGATCTACGTCGCAGACGGCGCTCGCGGCCGCGGCGTCGGGAAGGCGCTGATCCGAACGCAGGTCATGCAGGCCGGCGTGTCCGGGCTGTGGGCCCTGCAGGCCTCGATCTTCACTGAGAACCGCGCCGGAATCGCTTTGCATCACGCGGCCGGCTACCGCACGGTCGGCATCCGGGAACGCATCGCTCAGCGCGACGGCGTTTGGCACGACACTGTCCTGCTCGAACGGCGCGCCTCGTAGATATCGGTCTGACCCGCTAGACGCCCTTCGGCGTGACGATCGGCGCCCTGCGGTCAGCCAGCGGGCCACCCGGTCGCAGCAAGGTCTTGAGAGTCTCCAGCGGCTCAGGGTGCAGGCTGTACCAGCTCCACGTGCCACGTCGTGTTCTCTCGAGGATGCCGGCGGTGACCAGTACACGCAGGTGATGGCTCAGCGACGGCTGAGGCATATCGAAGTCTTCGGCCAAGTCGCAGAAGCAAGCCTCGCCACCGGGGGAGTACCGGATGAGGGAGAGCAGGCGGATCCGGATGGGGTCGGACAGTGCTTTGAACAGCTTCGCCGCTGCCTCGGCCTCACCTGCGTCGACGACGGCCGCGGGCTCGGCCAGGAGCAGCGTGACGGCGACCGGTTTCCGGGTGCGACTCTTCTCGCTCGCCACGTGCCCTCCTCCGTGCCAGGTGTGTAGGTGTGTGCCACTGTCCACCATACCCGCTGAATTGACAAAGCTCGATCCAAGCTCTTCAATTGCATCGACGGAGTTCGATCCAGCGGGATCGGCCGCCGCGTCCGGTACCTGCTCGACGAACTCATCGACTGACATCTCCTCAGAGGAAAGGAAGACGGGCATGACCCGCACGCCTGAAGTGCTGTTCGTCTGTGTTCACAACGCGGGCCGATCGCAGATGGCCGCCGCGTTGTTGCAGCACTACTCGCTCGGACGTATCACCGTCCGGTCCGCTGGCTCGGAGCCCGCCGAGAAGGTGAACCCGGCCGTCGCCGCGGCGCTCGCGGAATGGGGTTTGGACATCACGGCCGAGGTGCCGAGCAAGCTGTCCACCGAGGACGTCGAAGCTTCCGATGTGGTGATCACCATGGGCTGCGGTGACACCTGCCCGGTGTTCCCCGGCAAGCGATACCTCGACTGGCCGCTGGAGGACCCGGCCGGGCAGGGCGTGGACGCCGTTCGCCCGATCAGGAACGAGATCGATCGCCGCGTCCGTGGTCTGGTCGCCGAAATCCTCGACGCCTGAACTTTTCCGCTTCTGAGAACCAGGAGATCTGCACCGTGACCCAAACCGCCGATAAGGCCGGCGGCCCTGCCGACGCCGACGTCCTGCACAAACTGTCCTTTCTGGACCGCTTCCTTCCCGTCTGGATCATCGTCGCGATGGGGGCAGGTCTCCTGCTGGGCAGCGTGATCCCCGGTCTGCAGGGTGTGCTGGACGCGGTGAAGGTCGGCCAGGTGTCGCTGCCGATCGCGCTCGGTCTGCTGCTGATGATGTATCCGGTGCTGGCGAAGGTCCGCTACGACCAGCTCGGCACCGTCACCAAGGACAAGTGCACGATGGCACTCTCTTTGGTACTCAACTGGATTCTCGGCCCGGCGCTGATGTTCGCATTGGCGTGGCTGTTGCTGCCGGATCTTCCCGAGTACCGGACCGGGCTGATCATCGTCGGCCTGGCCCGCTGTATCGCGATGGTGATCATCTGGAACGACCTCGCCTGCGGGGACCGCGAAGCCGCTGCCGTGTTGGTCGCGCTGAACTCCGTGTTTCAGGTGATCATGTTCGGCGTGCTGGGCTGGTTTTACCTCGACCTGCTGCCCGGCTGGCTGGGTCTGGACACGACGACACTGGACTTCTCGCCGTGGGAGATCGCGCTGAGCGTGATCATCTTCCTCGGCATTCCTCTCGCCGCGGGTTACCTTTCGCGGCGTATCGGGGAGCGGAGCAAGGGCCGCGAGTGGTACGAGGGGAAGTTCCTGCCGAAGATCGGTCCGATCGCCCTCTACGGTCTGCTGTTCACCATCGTGATTCTCTTTGCCCTGCAGGGCGACAACATCACCTCCCGCCCGCTGGATGTCGCGCGGATCGCGTTGCCGCTGCTGGTGTACTTCGCGGTCATGTGGGTCAGCGGTTATCTGCTGGGCAAGGCCTCCGGGCTGTCGTATGAGCGCACGACGACGCTGGCGTTCACCGCCGCGGGCAACAACTTCGAACTCGCTATCGCCGTCGCCATCGGGGTTTTCGGCGTCACGTCCGGGCAGGCACTGGCAGGGGTCGTCGGGCCGCTGATCGAGGTACCCGTGCTGGTGGCCCTGGTCTACGTCAGCCTCTGGCTGCGGAAACGCTGGACCGCCAAAGTTCCCGCCGAATGAGCGATTCCGCTCAGGTAGTGGTCGTCGGCGGCGGCCAGGCCGGTCTCGCCGCTGGCTACTACCTGCGCCGCGCCGGGCTGGACTTCGTCATCCTCGACGCCCAGCCGGAACCGGGTGGCGCCTGGATCCGCGGCTGGGAGTCGCTGCGCCTGTTCTCACCGGCACGGCACAGTGCCGCAACAGCCGCTCGAAGCCGGTGGGGTGAACGCCTCGGCCGGATTACCGGCGAAACCGCCGATCGTTTCGTTGCTCATCACAAAGCTCCTTGTGGTGGCGTGGGATTCAGAAGCGCGAGGGCACTTGCAGTGCCCGGTCGCGGGCGGCGTCGAGCAGAGTGTCGGCCTGGCACTGGCCGGAGCACACCTGCACGCACGATGCGCGCCGCTCGCGGCCGAGCCTTTGACCTTCGAGCAGTCGGTAGACCTGGCGAAGGCGTTCAAAGCACTGGGTGATCCGGTGCGGCTGCGGCCGCGCACTGAGACGATGGGTCAGCTGTCGGGCTTGCTGTCCACGCCAGGGCTCGTTCCGGGATCCTGATCGTCATCCGGGGATGTGGCGTGTGCCGCGGCTTCGCTGATGAGGGCCCGCGCTTCCTCGATCACTTCAGGCGGCTGTCCTTGGTCGCCCCACAGCGCCGTCGTGCTGGTGTCCCATAGTCGTCCGGGCACTGTGGACGGTGTGAGCATGACACCGAGCGTGCAGTGTTCCCAGTCGTCGATGGCGGTGCTGTAGTCGTGGTGCAGGACCTGGAGCCGGATCATCAAGGCATCGCGTGCCTCTTCGGAACGGCGTGAGGCGACGACGAACTGCAATGGAGTGAAATCGCCAGGCGCCGGGATAGCCGTGCGGCTGTGGATGAGGGTGCCGGGTTTGGTGGGCTGCGCCGCGGACTCCATGAACTTGATCAGGGTGCGGCCGAGGTCGGTCCGGTGCTCGACCGGCAGGCCATCCAAGGCGGCAAGCATGAGCAACAGATCCGCGTCTCGCCCTTCCTCAATCGGGGTCTCCGCCACGTCCTCCATGATCATGCGGAGCATGACGTGCGGCGCCTCCTCGTCGTGGCCAGCGGGCTGCAGTGGCGCACGGGCCACGGAGATCGTCTCCGATGGTTTCGCTGCCAGCAGCGAGGCCACCGCTGGATCCAAGGATCCGGGAATGGCGTCGATGTCGGCGAGGGCGTATTCGTGGTAGCGGCGTGGCTCGTCGCCGAGCTCGACAGCGTCGCCGCCGGACGCGCGCATGAGGTACGCCAGCACCGCGCGGGTGGAGCGAAGGTGGTCGAACAGGAACTCCCAGTCTCGCCGGAGGATCACGATCGCGGGAACCTCGGTCGGAGCCGCGGGAGGCAGGTAGCCGTGGGGTGGATCCGCATGGTCGATCACCACGACCGTCAGCCACTCGTAGTCCTCGCCTGCCACCTGGATGGTCCGCCCGCGCGCGTTGGTCATCGCCGCGGCGGCGAACTTGAGGCGCCGCACGGTTCCGCTGCCCTGATCAAGTCCCTTTCTCACGTTCTTGTCCAACCAGGACAGTTCGCGATCCGGCTTGTCGCTGGGATCGGTCCGGCTCTTGGACTGAACAACCGCCGCTTGGTCGCCGACCAACAGCAGTCCGTCACCGAGTTCACGTATCCCCGAACCCGTACGTATTTGCTCGGGCCGGAACACGAAGTCCGGCAATCCCCATGTCGCGGCGGCGTCCCGGACAGCGTCCTCGGCCGCGTATCCCTGGGTCGCGGCTTCCGGAAGCGGGGAAGCGTCCGGGATACGCCGGATCGCGGTCCCCGCCGCGGTCTCGATCACCAGTGTGAGCGGCTCGCCCATGGACCGCCTCCTCGCCTCGGGGTCAGTGGATCGCATTATGTGTGAGCCGCTGGCGTCAGACGGGTCACCGCGCCGAAGCGGGTTGGCAACACGCCGCCCTTGGCGACGAGTCGCCGGCCAGTAGGCGTTTGGTTACGTAGTGGGCGTCTCGACCGACGCCGCGCAGAGTGGCGGAGGCGAAGCTGCGTTGCCATTCCAGGCCGACGTAGGCCAGCCCCGCGTGGGTCGATGACAGGCCGCGGTCGTGCAGCGGCCGGTCATCGGAAGTCAACGCACCGAGTCCGTCCAGATAGGACAGTCCCGGCCGGAAGCCGGTGGCGAGCAGGATGGTGTCGACGTGTTCGCGGGTCCCGTCCGGCCAGGCCACGGTGTCGCCGTCGATGGTGGTGAACATGCGCCTCTGGCCCGGTTCTCCGTTGAGGATCGCGGTTTTGCAGCTGCCGGGGTCGTTGACCGGTGCGGTGAGCGGTTTCTTCAGCAAGTGGCCGATCGGCAGATGGTCGAAGCCGACGGCTGCGGACCAGAAGTGCACGTCCTTCCCGAACGGCCGCTGCGGCGCGAACTTCACCGGTGCACGGTTGGCGACGGTGACGTGGGCATGGCCGGCGAGTTCGGTGGCGATCTGGACGGCGGAGTTGCCCGCGCCGACCACGATGACGCGATGTCCGGTGAACGGTTCCGGGCCGCGGTAGTCGCTGCTGTGCAGGACCTGTCCGGTGAAGGTGTCCAAACCAGACAGGGCCGGGCGGTAGGGGCGGGAGAAGCCGCCGGACGCGGCAATGACGATCGGTGCGGTCAGCGCGGTTTCTCCGGCCGTGTGCACAGTGAAAGGCGCCGTTGTCGTGGGTGACGGCGTCCACCCGTTGTCCGGTACGGATCTCGGCGCCGAGACAGCTGGCGTAGCGGCGGAGATAGTCGACGACCTCGTCCCGGTGCGGGTAATGCTCGGGATCGCCAGGGAACGGCACGCCGGGAAGGCTGCTGTAGCGGGCGGGGGAGAAGAGGGTCAGGGAGTCGTAGTAGCGCGGCCAGGACCCGACCGGTTCAGCACCCGCTTCGAGGATCAACGGTGTCAGGCCCTGTGCGCGGGCAGCGTAAGCGGCGGCGAGACCAGCCTGGCCGCCGCCGACGATGATCACGTCGTGGTCGCTCATGAGCTCCTTCCAGAATGAGGTGTTGCCACGAGGGCGAGGACTGCGGCGCCCACCGTGACGGCGGCGAGCACGAGGAAGGTCGGCGAGTATCCGCCGATACCGCTCGCGATGGCCGCGCCCGCCCAGGGCGCGAGTGCGACGGTGATAGTCAGCGGTGCCTGTACAAGCGCGTTGAGTCGTCCGTAGTGGGTCGCACCCCAGCGGTCGGTCACGGCAGTAGCCTGCAGAAGTGTGAAGACGCCCCGCGCCATGCCCGCCATGACGGCGGCGACGATCACCCAGCCGTGGTAGTGAGCAGCCCCAGTACCGCAGTGGTCGCGGCGGCTGCCAGGAGCACGATCGCGGTCCGGGTCCGTACCGTCGTCAGCCGGGTGAGCGTGGTGTAGACGAGCCGTCCCAGTACCTGCCCGGCGCCGCCGAGGCCGAGGGCGATCGCCGCTGTCGTGCTGCTGACTCCGCGTTCGGTGAGCAGCGGCACGAGATTGATCACTCCGGCGTACACGGCGAACGCCGCCAAGCTGAACGCGATCACCAAGCCCCGGAACGGAATTCCACGCACGATCCGCGCGGGATCGTTGTGCTCCGGGTGCGTGCTGGGCGGTGGCTCGGCCGGTGGCCACGGTCCGCGTAAGCCCCACAGGTGGGCAGGGATGGTGATGACTGCCAGCGCCGCGGCGAGGACCAGGTAGGTTTCCCGCCAATCCATATATGCGGTGAGCAGCGCGGTCAGCGGCGCGAACACCGTGCTCGCCAAGCCGGCGGCCAGGGTGAGCACGGTCAGTGCGAACACGCGCCGCTGCCCGTACCAGCGGGTCAGGGCCGCGAACGCGGGCAGGTACAGCACCGCACCCATCGCGACCCCGGCCAGCACCCACGCCGCGGTGAACCACGCCAGGTTCGGTGCCAGCGCGACGGCCACGACCGCGGGAGCCGCCAGCACCGATCCGGCCGTCATCACCCAGCGGGGACCTCGGGTGTCGAGCCAGCGCCCGACCGGGATCCCGGCCAGTGCGGCGACGACCTGACCGGCCGAGAACGCCGCGATCACCCAGGCCGTCGACCAGCCTGTCGTCTGGCTAATTTCGGGTGCCAGGACCGGAAAGGCGTAAAAGAGAATGCCCCAGCTGGTGACCTCGGTGACGCAGAGGACGGCCAGCACGCGGCGCAATCCGGACGCGGTCAGTTTGGGCGACGCCTCGGCGGTCGCGATCGGCATAGTGGTCAGTGCGCTGCGGCGGATGGCGCGGACAGCGTGAGGACTTCCGGCTCCGGTGCCGCGCAGCAGCCACCGGCGGCCGGTGCGTTGTCCGGTTCGTCGAACAGGCCAGCTCCGCCACAGACGCCGGTCTCGGACATGCGCAGCTCGACCCGTGCCGCCGCCTCATGGTCCCCGGCCAGCTGGGCGGCGATGCTGCGTACCTGCTCGTAACCGGTCATCGCCAGGAAGGTCGGCGCCCGGCCGTAGCTCTTCATCCCGGCCAAGTAGAAATCCTTCTCCGGATGCGCGAGTTCCTTGGCGCCATGCGGATACACGGTTCCACACGAGTGGACGTTCGGATCGATCAGCGGCGCGAGCGCCACCGGTGCCTGCAACGTCGGATCCAGCTCCAGCCGGATCTCCGACAGCGAGGTGAGATCAGGCCGGAACCCGGACAGGGTCACGACCTCGTCGACCTGCTCGATCCGCTGTCCGCCGGAGCAGATCAGGGTCAGCCGTCCGTCGGTGTCGCGTTCGACGACGTCGGTGCGGAATCCGGTCACCACTGTGATCAGCCCGGACTCCACCGCCGCCCGCGCCCGCAATCCGAGCGCGCCTCGTGCCGGGAGCTGGTCGGCGTCGCCGCCGCCGAAGGTGTCACCGACCGCCCCGCGGCGCAGCACCCAGCTGATCCGCGTGCCGTCGTCCGCCAAGCCGGACAACGCGACCAGTGCGGTCAACGCCGAATGCCCGCTGCCCGCGACCACCACATGCTTGCCTGCATACCGCGCCCGCACCGCTTCGTCGTCCAGATTCGGGACCCGGTAAGTGATCCGGTCCGCCGACGCACGCTCACCGACGGCGGGAAGACCTTCGCCGCCGAGTGGGTTGGGCGTCGACCATGTGCCGGACGCGTCGATCACGGCCCGTGCCGCGATCCGCTCCTCCGCCCCGCCGGCGGCGCGGACGTGCACGGTGAACGGTTCTTCGTCTCGGCCGCTGTCCACGACCCGGTCGCGTCCCCGGCGGGCGACGCCGATCACCTCGACGCCGAAGCGGACCCGGTTGCCGAGCGCCGCCGCCAGCGGTCGCAGATACAGGTTCGCCCACTCCGAACCCGTTGGATACGTCTCGTCGTCGGGCCGGTTCCAGCCGGTTGTCTCCAGCAGCCGCCCGGCCGCGGGGGCGACGAGTTCGGACCACGGCGAGAACAACCGCACGTGATTCCACGCCGCCACATCCGAACCCGCCTGCGCGCCGCGCTCCAGCACCAACGGCTCGAAACCCCGCTCCACCAGCTCGGCGGCGGCCGCCAGCCCCACCGGCCCGGCCCCGATCACCACGACATGCAGCTCGTTCATCCCAAGCACCTTTCATCGATCCAGCTCGATTGAGTCGATGCGAGGGACTGTATCGACCGTCGTCGATTGACGCAATCATCGATTCTGGTCGATACTGGGACGCATGACGACGGTTGTGCCCGTTCCCCTCGCCGGTCTACTGCCTGAGCACGAGGCCGCAACTTATGCCGGTTGGTTCGCCTGCTTGGCCGAGCCGATGCGCGTCAAACTCCTGCACGCCGTCGCAACCGCGCCCCGTGGCCTGACCGTCGGTGCCTTGACGGAAACTCTCGGCACCAGCCAGTCGACTTGCTCGCATCACGTGCGGAAGCTGGCCGAGGTCGGGTTTCTGCACCTGCGAAAGGAGGGCACGGCCACGGTCGTCACGATCAACCAGGCCTGCTGCAGCGGGCTCCCGCACGCGGCCGACGCGGTGATGGGCTTGCTCGCGCCGCGCCCGTGCTGTCCGGACAATGTGTCCGACGACGTCACCATCCGCGCCCTGCGCGACGACGACTGGAACGCGGTCCGCCGGATCTACGGTGAAGGCATCGCGACTGGGCTCGCCACCTTCGAAACCAAGGTCCCCAGTCGCAAAGTGCTCGACGCGAACTGGCTATCCGGACACCGCTGGGTCGCCGAAATCGACGGCGAGGTCGCCGGCTGGACCGCCGCAACCCCGGTCTCGGCGCGCGACTGCTACCAGGGCGTCGCCGAGACCTCCGTCTACGTCACCGAAACCCACCGTGGCCGCGGCGTGGGGGAAGCGCTGCTGTTCAAACAGGTCACCGAAGCCGATGCCGCCGGGCTCTGGACCCTCCAAACGTCGATCTTCACCGACAACCGCGCCAGTATCGCCTTGCACCACCGTGCCGGTTATCGCACCGTCGGCATCCGCGAACGCATCGCCCAGCGCGACGGCGCCTGGCACGACACCGTCGTCCTCGAACGTCGCGGCTCGATCGACTAGCTGCGCTCCTGCAGGCACTGAATGGCCTTGTCACCCGCCCGGACGGTCAGGTATCGAATCTGACGAGGCCGACCTTGTTCGATGACTGCTCATTGGTGTTGTTCGTAGACCGCGCGGGCCTTGCCAGGGCCTTTGAAGTCGGTCGTGACCCAGATGTCGCCGACCTTGTAGTCGCTGGGGCCTTGATCGGCCTGCTGACCATGGCGGCGACACCATTCAAGGCGGCGCAACTGGCTCTGCTGCCGGACGTGCTGGGCGATAACCGGTACCAAGTTGGCCTGGCGCTTCGCCAGATGACGGTTCAGATCGCCCAGGTGGCCGGGTTCGGATTCGGCGGCATCCTCGTCGGCGTGCTTAGCCCGTCAGGTGCGCTGATCGTCGACGCTGCCACCTTCGGACTAAGTGCGCTGATCATCTCGGTGGGTGTCCGACCAGTCCAGACGACGAAGAAGGGCACGGTCGACGAGGATGGCGCCGATGCTCACCGGCGCGGCGTCGACCTGAGGCTGGCCGTGCCGTTCATCTTGGGGGCCTTGATCGGGCTTTTCGTAGTACCCGAAGGTCTTGCTGCCCCGTACGCGGGAGCTCTCGGAGCGGGAGCGGTCGCGGTCGGTCTGCTGATGGCAGCCGATCCCGTCGGCAGTGTCATCGGCGCATGGTGGGCGGCCAAGACCAGCTCGTCGACCACACCGACTCAGCGAGCTGTCGTGATCCCGGCAGCCCTGGCGGGAGTGCCGCTCATCGCCTGCGCGTTCTTGCCGGGAATTGCCTGGTCGATCGCGCTGTGGGCGCTCTCCGGCGTCTTCTCGACGATCTACTTGATCCGCTTGCAGCCCATGATCGTGGCGCTTGTCCCGGATTCCCGCCGCGGGGCCGTGATGGGGAAATTCAGCACGACCGTCTACGCCGGGCAAGGCGTGGCGATCTTGGGCGGGGGAGTCGTCGCTGAACTGATCGGGCCCGGCTACACCATCGCGGTGGGGGGCGTGCTGGCCACGGTCCTGGTCGTCGCCGTGGGCGCGGCCTGGAAGATGGCTCGTCCCCGACGCGTCAGGACCACCGAGGACGAGCCTGCACAAGCCGATCAAGCGGCACGAAGACCATCAGACTTCCTTGTTACGCATCGCGGCCTCCTCCCGGGACGTCCGGCTGAAGGAGGAGGTCCCGCCGGTCAGGAAGCGGCGACTTCGGAGACCGGCCCCTCCTCCGAAGGGAACGGAAGTGCGGTCAGTATGCAGGGGAAGTCACAGAGCGCGCATGGGGGTAGCCCAATCGGACACGTAGGTTGGTCCGTCTGGTCTCACTCTGTGTATGCGCGTGCGTTCGTCGTTTTCATCGAAATGGCCGCAATCGCGGCGGTCGGTGTGAGCGCGGCTCTTGATCCGCCCTCATGGGCAGACGTCCGAGTCTGCCTATTCGTGCTGGCTTTCGGGGTGATCGCGGCTGAGCTGGCGCGCAGCGTGGAACGGCGCCGGAGGCGCTTCGCGGACACGCCGCACGTCAATTTCTCGTCGGTATGGACGCTCGCGGGCGCCCTCATCTTGTCCCCGTCGCTCGCCGCCGGTCTCGCTGTCGTTCTGTATGTCCACCTGTGGCTGCGGTGCTCGCGGGGCGTGGCAGGGACCTTCGCCTCCCGGTTCGCGTTCAACGCGGCCAACGTGATCCTGTCCTGCCAGGTCGCCGGGTGGATCGCCAAGCAGATGCAGCTCGTCCCGATGACGCACGAGTTCGACGGCGCGGACGCGCTGGCGTGCGCCGCGGTCGTCGTCGTCGTCGTGTACTTCACCGTCAACTCCCTGATCGCCGCGATTCTTATCGCGATCGTGCGTCCCGACCGGACGGCGACGCGGCTGCTCGGGCCGTTCAGCGAGAACGCGCTCGAACTCGCCACCTTGTGCATGGGCGTCGTGACCGCGCTCTTGCTCAGCATGCATCCCACGCTCGTCGTGCTGATCTTCGTGCCGCTGTATGCGCTGCACCGGTCGGTACTGATCCGGCAGTTCGAGCACGCGGCCACCATCGACTCGAAGACCGGCTTGCTGAACTCGACTGCCTGGCACGCACTCGCCGCAGCCGAGTTCGCGCGAGCTGAACGAACCGGTACCCGGGTCGGTGTCCTAATGATCGATCTCGATCATTTCCGCAGGATTAACAACTCCTTCGGCCATCAAGCCGGGGGTCGAGCTCTCCGCGCCGTCGGCCAGGTTTTGCAGAACATCGGCGGGGAGGACTACAGCGGCCGGTTCGGTGGCGAAGAGTTCGTCGTGATGCTCCCCGGTGTCACGCAGGACGAGCTTCGTGTTGTCGCTGACCGGACATGCGAGGCGGTGTTCGGCCTGCGCGTCGAGGGCATTCACGATCAGGCGGCAGGCGAGCAGCACCCGCTGAGCGCGTCGATCGGCGCCGCGCTGTATCCGGACGCGGGCATGAGTCTCGAGGACGTGCTTCTGGCCGCCGATCTGGCGCTGTTCGCCGCGAAGGACGGCGGGCGGAACCAAGTTCGCATGATGACTACGTGATCACGTCTCGTCGGTCGTTGCGGCGGCCTCGTTCGCCAGGTTGTCGCGATTCTGCTGCGCCCAGGTCGCCAACGGCGGCAGAGCCCGCAGCAACTCCTTGCCGCTGGGGGTGAGCCGGTACCAGACACTGCCGCCGATCTGGCTCCCCTCGGCACGGCGCACGACCAGCCCGTTGTCCCGGGCTCGTTGCAGCGTGTCGGTCAGCACCTTGTCCGTGACCGGCTTCGGATGCGACACCCAGCCGACGCGTTCTTCGACGCCGTTCACGTCCGCCATCAGATCCTTGTAGCGCCGCTCGCCGAGCGCGAGCGTGGCCAGGACCGCCAACGCCAACTCCAAGCTGTATGGAGTCTCGTGGCGCGTCGCTCGGACACTCGGGTTCCAGCGCCTGATCACCTACACGCAGGACGGCGAGAGCGGCGCGAGTCTGCGCGCGGCGGGGTTTCGTCCGGTCGCGGTCCTGCGGCCGCGGCCGGGTTGGTCCACAGTGTCGCGCCCGCGAGAGTCGCGTGGTGTCGAAGTACCGGTCCTTTCTGGACAACCATCTGCTGCCGCAGTGGTCGTCATGGCCGTTGGCTGGGATCTTCAACAGCTACGTGGAGATCGAGAAGTGGCTCTCGGAGTTGCACGAGGACTACGCCGACTCATCGGTGGCGTCGATCTTCTCGCTGTTCTCCACGATCCTGGGCGCGGCGGTGAAGGCTCGGAAGATCCCGGCGAACCCGTGCGCCGGGATCCGGGTCACCTCGGGCGAGTTCGAGGTCGAGAACCTCGTCGCAACTCCGGTGCAGGCACTGCGTGCGTCGATGCGGCTGTATGAGAGCGGGCTCGGGCTGACGGGGTTCGTGCTCGGGTTGCTCGACTTCTACACCGGTGCCCGGTGGGGCGAGCTGGTCGGTCAGCAGCGGCATGAGTACGACAGCGAGTCGCGGGTGATCCAGATTCGCGAGCCGTTGAAGGAGATCGGTGGACGCCTCTTCAAGGGCGGTCGAAGGATCGACACGTCGCGGCTGGCTGATCTTGGACCGCGGCCGACTCGCCCGGTGACTCCGAGGCGACAGGGCGGCAGGGCGAAGAAGGGCCGGACGAAGACCCCGGCGGGTACGCGGAGCGTGGAGTTGCCGCCGAGCATCGCGGTCTTCTACGAAGAGCTGATCGACAGCCACAGCTTCCCGTTCATCCTGTGCAGCGCCGAAGGCGCACCGCTGCGACGGTCGAACTTCCGCAACCGCTACTGGCGCCCGGTCTGGGACGGCAGTGACGCTGAACACACGCGGTCTGCGGAAGTGGTGCAGCCGATCCTGCCGACCTTCACATTCCACGAGGGGCGGCACAGCCACAGCACCTGGCTGGCCGAGGACGGCATCCCTGAGGTCGCCCGCCGGGCGCGGCTGGGTCAGAAGATGAAGGGCATCGCGAGGGTCTACGACCACGTGACCCCGCTCATGCGCCGCCAGATCCTGCAAGCGCTCGAGACCCGCTGGATCGGCTCGCTGATCGCACTCACGCCAAGTGAGCGGACGAAGCTGGGGGAGTGGTTCCCGCACCTGCACGCCACATTCCGTGACGGGCAGTTGGAGACCGCTCCGAAGGCCATCGCCTTTTCATCGCCTTTTTACGACTGAAGCCCTGCCCCTCCGAGGAGGAGCAGGGCTTCTGGCCTGCGAAAACAAATGGTGCGCGATACTGGGATTGAACCAGTGACCTCTTCCGTGTCAGGGAAGCGCTCTCCCGCTGAGCTAATCGCGCGAGGTGGAGACGGGATTCGAACCCGTGTACACGGCTTTGCAGGCCGTTGCCTCGCCTCTCGGCCACTCCACCGTGTCAGGCCCGAGAGGGCCTTCCGAGCGGATGACGGGATTCGAACCCGCGACCCTCACCTTGGCAAGGTGATGCGCTACCAGCTGCGCTACATCCGCACATCCTCGGTTTGGATGGGAGTCAAAACCTCGCGGTTTTGTCTCTCACCCCGTCGCCGTGGTGTGTGTGAACACTATCCGACCTTGAAACCGGCTTTGCAACCGGGGTGCCACTTGCTGTTCGCAAGCCTGTCATCAGGCCATATCGTTGGGGATCAGGTGGGTCAGGGCGTCGTCGACGTCGACCCACAGGTGTTCGTTGCCCGGCAGTACGACGTCGTAGGTCCGGTCGAGGAAGTCGGCCAGCTCCTGGGCGGACGCCTCGAACATGGCGTGCCCTGACGGCGAGTTCAGTTCGATGAGGACGGACTCGGGGTCTTCGACGGAGGGGCGGATGCGTACGTCGCCGTCGCCCGCGTCGGCCAGGAGGCCGTCCGCGAGGAGATCGCGCGCGTAGACCCACTCGACCCAGCCGGCGCGGCCGGTGCGGAAGGCGGCGACGACCGCGTACGGGTCGCGTGTGTCGTATCGCAGTTCCACCTTGACCGGAACCGCGGGCGTCCGCGGCGCCAGGAGGTCGAACACCGCCGTCGAGCGGAGCGTCACGTGATCGTTGCGCATCGTCCTACCCTTCGTCTCCTTCCCGGCCCGGTCGAACCG
The DNA here is from genome assembly GCF_040682875.1 of Amycolatopsis sp. NPDC051071. Lineage (NCBI taxonomy): Bacteria > Bacillati > Actinomycetota > Actinomycetes > Pseudonocardiales > Pseudonocardiaceae > Amycolatopsis > Amycolatopsis sp. NPDC051071. The sequence continues at coordinate 83,446 of NZ_JBFBBY010000017.1, forward strand.
AGTGGCGATGATGTGACGTTCCGGCCGGTCGATCGGAACGCGGTTTGGCCGCAGATCACCCGGATGGGGTCATCGGACCCCGATCATGACTCCGTCACCCCATCATCACCCGCGCGACGCGCAGCCCTACATGCGCCCTGCAGGCAGTCCACATGTACATACTGCGCGGTTAAGTCGTCGCGCGATAGCACCGTCGCACGAATGTCGAAACGCGTCGCGGGCGGCCCCCGGCCCCGACAACCCCGGCTAGCTCGTGGTTGTTCGCTCCGTATTTACCGGTGAGCGGAGTGTGGTCGGAGTGAACCACCCGTTTGCAGGCCCCCGAAAGTCGTGGGGTAGAGTTACGCGGACACCCAGAGCGGGCGATTAGCTCAGGGGGAGAGCGCTTCGTTCACACCGAAGAGGTCACTGGTTCGATCCCAGTATCGCCCACCGACGAAGGCCCCGGACCATTACGGTCCGGGGTTTTTTCGTTAGGGGCGCCGGGGTCCACGCAGCCGTCCGGCGGCAACCGATCCGCAGGTCGGACGCGGGATATGTGGGGGCGGTAGTTCTACCGTCGCGGGCCCGGTGAGTAGAGCGCCGGTATTCGCCCGGTTGCGTGGCGGACCTCTGGGCCGGGTATCTCGGAGACCGTCGCGCGGTCCCGGTCCGGCCGGTGTGGACATTCATCCGAGAGTTCGTTTCGCGCGACGAAGACGTCGCATGACCGGGCGGTCGAGACGACATTGTGATCCTGAGCACTTCGCGGTCGTGAAAAGGTCCAGACCATGGCGTACGTGATGCGGGGCACGGTGGAGCCGCTCACCTGTCCGGCCCCGGCGGCGGGGTCGCCGTGACGCTGACGTGATGTGACGAAACGCGACCCCGGTGACCGATTGACAAGGTAGGTCGACGCGAGGTGGGTCTGCCTCCGAGGCCCCGGTGCCCTGGCGCCTCGGAATCCACAGTGGACCGGCTGGAGATCGACTTCCCCGAACCGTCCACTGTGGAGTTTTCGGGGCTGTTCGGCCGTTCGGGCGCGCGGTGCTCCAAGTGACGGGGAGCCCGGGGAATTCATGACTACTTTGCGTAGTTGTTCGGGGATACGGTCTATTACCCATCGTCATCATCTTGTTATCAACATGGCATTCATTTGCCGGAAGCGCGCACAGGATGTGGCTGGAAATCCTTGTAACGATGGCCGGAGAGTGGCCGATACCTTGGCGTGTGTCGCCCCATCGGCCGCTGAACGAGCTTGAGAATCGATCACTCTTCGAAATCACTCTCATTCACTCAGCGTGTTGGTCCGGCGTTCGGGAATTCCCACTCCGGGAGGTCTGATGGAAGAGTCGGTGCGGCCGTCGTCCACCGTCAAGGGGGCGCCGCAGCACATCGACCTTCAGTCGATCCCGCTTCCCCCGCAAAGGGGTGCGGGTATCGCCGCCGCGGTCGACACCACGTCGGCGCGGCCGCCGTACGCGGCTTGGGAATCGCGCTACCGCGCCTGGGTCATCGGTAGTGACGTTTTCACCGCTTTCGCGCTCATCGTGATGAGCGCGTTCCTGATCGATCGCTCCGATCCACACGACATGCACGCGCTCGGTACCGCCATGGCCTTCCTGTTCGGGCTGTCGGTCTGCCGCGCCTGGAGCCCGCGAGTGCTGGGCGAAGGCGCGGAGGAATACCGGACCCTCGGCCGGGGCCTGGTGGCGACCGCGGTCCTCGTCGCGCTGGGCGGTCTGCTTTTCGGCGCGCTCGAGGTGCAGCCGTGGGTCTTCATCGTCGTCCCGATGATCTCGGTCTTCATGTTCCTGCAGCGATACGCGCTGAGACAGGTGCTGCACCGGCGCAGACGGCTCGGTGAATGCCTGCTGCCAGTACTCGCCGCGGGAAGTCCCGACACGGTCGCCGACCTCATCGCCCGCACCAAGGCGGATCCTCATGTCGGCTGGCGGGTCGAGGCCGTCTGCACCTACACCGGTACCGGCGCGGAGCGGGGGAGTGGTGAGGTGGAAGGGGTCCCGGTCGTCGGGAAGCTCGACGAACTCGCGGGCCACGTCCGCCGTGGCGGCTACCGCGTCGTCGCCGTGACCGCCGATCAGCACTGGAACCCCAAGCGCCTGCAGCGGCTCGCCTGGGACCTGGAAGGTACCTCCGCCGAGATGGTGGTCGCCCCGATGCTGATGGAGGTGGCAGGTCCCCGGCTGAACGTCTCCGGTGTACTCGGCATGCCGCTGTTGCGGGTCAGCGCGCCGATGTTCACCGGCGGCCGCCGTCTGGTCAAGGAAGTGCTCGACCGATGCGGCTCCGGCCTGTTGCTCACCCTGATGTCCCCGCTGCTGCTGGCGATCGCGATCGCCATCAAGTTCGACGACCGCGGCCCGGTGATCTACCGGCAGCGCCGTGTCGGCCGCGACGGCCACACCTTCACCATGCTGAAGTTCCGCACGATGGTCGCCGACGCCGACAAGCTCAAGCAAGGCCTTCAGACGGACAACGAGGGCGCTGGGCCGCTGTTCAAGATGCGCAAGGACCCGCGGATCACCAAGGTCGGTGGGATGTTGCGCCGGTACTCCCTCGACGAGCTGCCGCAGTTGTTCAACGTCGTGAGCGGCCGCATGTCGCTCGTCGGTCCCCGCCCGCCGTTGCCGGAGGAGACCGCGAAGTACGCCCCCGACGCGCGCCGTCGCCTGCTGGTGAAGCCGGGGTTGACCGGGCTCTGGCAGGTCAGCGGCCGCAGTGATCTCAGCTGGGCCGAGAGCATCCGCCTCGACCTGCGTTACGTCGAAGACTGGTCCCTTGCCCTGGATTTGGTGATCCTTTGGAAGACCTTCCGCGCCGTCGTGCAGGGACGCGGGGCTTACTAGGACTTACGTTTCGCGGCCGCCGTTCCCCTCGGAGACGGCGGCCGTTCTTGTGATCGGCCACACACGCAGAGATAGTTGAATGTGAAATAGTTCAGTGCTCAACTAGGTTGTGGCGAGTACAGGAAACGTACGGAAGGAAGAACCACGTCATGACCACCAGCGTTGAGCCGATCGAAGCCCTGGACCTCCCGCAAGACGTCCAGGACCTGCTGTTCCGCGAGGCCCGTACCGCGAACAGCTTCAGCGACGAGCCGGTGACCGACGAGCAGATCCGCGCGATCTACGAGCTGGTCAAGTGGGCCCCGACGTCGATGAACAACCAGCCGCTGCGTGCGCTGGTCATCCGCACCGAAGAGGGCAAGAAGCGCCTCTCGCCGCTGCTGTCCGAGGGCAACCGCGCCAAGACCGAAGCCGCGCCGGTGACCGTCGTGCTCGCCGCCGACACCGAGTTCCACGAGCACCTGCCGCGGACGTTCCCGCACTTCCCCGGCGCCAAGGACATGTTCGCCGACGAGGCGCGCCGCGTCGAGGTCGCCAAGCTCAACGCGCTGCTGCAGGTCGGCTACTTCATCATCGGCGTCCGCGCCGCCGGGCTGGCCGCCGGCCCGATGACCGGCTTCGACAACGAAGGCGTCGACAAGGAGTTCTTCGCGGACAAGCCGTGGAAGTCCCTCGTCGTGGTCAACGTCGGCAAGCCGGGTGACAGCCCCTGGTACGGCCGCCTGCCGCGGCTGGACTTCGACGAGGTCGTCGAGACTCTCTGACCCCGTCGCGCGATACGCGAAGGCCTCTTTCCGATGGGAAGGAGGCCTTCGTGGTCGTTGGGGTAATGCGCGTGAGCCGCGTGGCAGGTGACGACTAACATCACCAGCAAACATCCGCTTTCTTCGCGAGGAGTCCACCGTGTCCCAGCCGTCGTCAGTAGCAGCCGCAACCGCCTCGCGCGTGGTGGTACCGGCGGGCACTACGGCGGGCTCCGCGGTCCGGGAAGCGGGGCTCCCGACAAAGGGGCCGGACACGATCGTCGTCGTGCGCGACGCCGAGGGCAACCTCCGCGATCTGGCCTGGGCGCCGGAAACCGACGTCGAGGTCGAGCCCGTCGCGGCGAACACCGACGACGGCCGCAGCGTCATCCGCCACTCGGCGGCCCACGTGCTCGCGCAGGCCGTGCAGCAGCAGTTCCCGCAGGCCAAACTCGGTATCGGCCCGCCGGTCAAGGACGGCTTCTACTACGACTTCGCCGTCGACACCCCGTTCACCCCGGAAGACCTGCAGGCGCTGGAAAAGCGCATGAAGCAGATCGTGAAGGGCGCGCAGCAGTTCTCCCGCCGCGTCTTCGACTCGGTCGACGAGGCCAAGAAGGAACTCGCCGACGAGCCGTTCAAACTCGAATTGGTCGACCTCAAGTCCGAAGACTCCACTGTGGACACCACCGAGGTGATGGAGGTCGGCGGCGGCGAGCTGACCATCTACGACAACCTCGACCCGCGCACCAAGGAGCGCGTGTGGAGCGACCTCTGCCGCGGCCCGCATGTGCCGACCACCAAGTTCATCCCGGCGTTCAAGCTGACCCGCGTCGCCGCCGCGTACTGGCGTGGTGACGACAAGAACCCGCAACTGCAGCGGATCTACGGCACCGCATGGGAATCCACCGAGGCGCAGGACGTCCACCTGGAGCGCCTCGCCGAGGCCGAGCGGCGCGACCACCGCAAGCTCGGTGTCGAACTGGACCTGTTCTCCTTCCCGGACGAGATCGGCTCCGGGCTGCCCGTGTTCCACCCCAAGGGCGGGATCATCCGGCAGGAGATGGAGAACTACTCGCGTCAGCGGCACGTCGAGGCGGGCTACGACTTCGTCTACTCGCCGCACATCACCAAGGGCGCGCTCTTCGAGACCTCCGGTCACCTCGACTGGTACCGCGACGGCATGTACCCGGCGATGCACCTCGACGCCGAGCACAACGAGGACGGTTCGGTCCGCAAGCCCGGCCAGGACTACTACCTCAAGCCGATGAACTGCCCGTTCCACGACCTGATCTTCCGTTCGCGCGGGCGTTCCTACCGGGAACTGCCGCTGCGGATGTTCGAGTTCGGCTCGGTGTACCGCTACGAGAAGTCCGGCGTGATCCACGGCCTCACCCGTGTGCGGGGCATGACGCAGGACGACGCGCATATCTTCTGCACCCTGGAGCAGGTCCCTGGTGAGCTGAAATCCCTTTTGGACTTCGTGCTCAACCTGTTGCGCGACTACGGCCTCGACGACTTCTACCTCGAACTGTCCACTCGGAACGAAGAGAAGTACATCGGCTCCGAAGAGGTGTGGGCCGAGGCGACCGAGGTCCTGCGCACCGCGGCCGTGGACTCCGGTCTCGACCTGGTGCCGGACCCGGGCGGCGCGGCGTTCTACGGGCCGAAGATCTCCGTGCAGGCGAAGGACGCGCTGGGCCGCACCTGGCAGATGTCGACCATCCAGCTGGACTTCATGCTGCCCGAGAAGTTCGAACTGGAGTACACCGCCGGCGACGGCAGCCGTCAGCGCCCGGTGATGATCCACCGCGCGCTGTTCGGCTCGATCGAGCGGTTCTTCGGCGTGCTGACCGAGCACTACGCCGGCGCGTTCCCGGCGTGGCTGTCGCCGGTCCAGGTGGTCGGCATCCCGATCACCGAAGGCCAGGTGGAGCATTTGCGCGGGGTCGAGAAGGCGTTGCGCGCCAAGGGGATCCGGGTCAACGTCGACGCGAGCGACGACCGGATGCAGAAGAAGATCCGTACCCACACCACGCAGAAGGTCCCCTTCATGCTGCTGGCGGGTGCGAAGGACGTCGAGGCGGGCGCGGTGTCGTTCCGGTTCCGCGACGGCGGCCAGATCAACGGCGTCCCGGTGGCCGACGCGGTCGAGGCGATCGCCGGCTGGGTCCAGCGCCGTGAGAACTCGTCGCCGACGGTGGCGGGTTTGGAGGCGGTCCTCCGGTGACGGGCCCTGATGGCCCCGAAGTCGTCGGACAGGACGGTGTGGGGGTCCCGGACGCGTTGCAGCGCCTGTGGACCCCGCACCGGCTCGCCTACGTGCAAGGGTCGAAGAAACCCGGCGAAGGCTGTCCGTTCTGCCGTCTGCCCGAGAAAAGCGACGAGGACGCGCTGATCCTCGCTCGCGGGAAGACGGTGTACGCGGTGCTGAACCTGTACCCGTACAACCCCGGGCATCTGATGGCCGTGCCGTACCGCCACGTCGCGGACTACCCGGATCTGACGCCGGAGGAGACCGTCGAGGTGGCGGAGTTCACCCAGCACGCGATGCGCGTGATCCGGGAGGTGTCTTCGGCGCACGGGTTCAACATCGGGATGAACCAGGGTGTGATCGCGGGTGCCGGGATCGCGGCGCATTTGCACCAGCACGTCGTGCCCCGGTGGGGTGGCGACGCGAACTTCATGCCGGTGATCGGGCATACGAAGGTGCTGCCGCAGTTGCTGGGGGAGACGCGGCAGCTCCTCGTGGACGCCTGGTAACTCCGGTCCGGCCCAACGGCTCAAGTGTCAGGAAAGGGTCTTTCAGGACGTTTTTTGTCCTGAAAGACCCTTTCCTGACACTCCAGGGCGGCTCAGCCGTTGAGCGCGGCCTGCAGCTCGATGTCGATCTTGACCTTCTCGGACAGGAAAGCGTTGCCCTCCGGGCCGATGCCGAAGTCGCGGCGATTCACGGTCGCGGTGGCCGAGACGCCCAGTGTGGTGGCATCGTTGTTGGCGGGGTTGGTGCCGACGCCGTTGAACTCGGCTTCGAGCGAGACGGGGACGCTCTTGCCGCGCCAGGTGAGCTCGCCGTCGATGACGTAGTCGCCGCCGTCCTCGCGGATGCCGGTCGAGCGGAAGGTGATGGCCGGGTGCTCGTCGACGTGGAAGAAGTCCTCGGACTTGAGGTGCGTGTCACGTCCGTCGACGCCGCTGGCGACCGACGAAGCGTCGATCTCGACGGTGACCGTGGACTCCAGGATGTTCTCGGCGGTCACGACCTCGCCGGTGAAAGCCGTGAAGTTACCGCGGGACTTCGCCAGTCCGAGGTGCTTCACGGTGTAGGCGATGTTGGAGTGGGCGGTGTCGACCGTCCACTTGCCTGCGACGTAACCGGGGATTTCGGTGGTGGTCATGAAGTCGATCTCCAAAATCTGTGATGTGCCTGTGGTGAACCCTCGGCCGGTTGAGCGCTCAACCACGACTGTAGCGCAATTTGGTTGAGCGCTCAATCAGGGGTAGAATGAGCGACATGTCCGAACCCCGATGGCTCTCCGACGAGGAGCAAAAAGTCTGGCGTGACTTCTCCGAGGCCACGCGGATGCTGCAGGCGCATCTGGAGGGCCAGCTCCAGCACGAGGCGGGCATGCCCCACACCTACTACGAGGTGCTCGTCGCGCTGTCCGAGGCGCCGGGCCGTCAGCTGCGGATGAGTGAACTCGCCGACGCGCGCAAGGCGTCGCGCAGCAGGCTCTCGCACGCGGTCGCGCGGCTCGAGGCGAACGGCTGGGTACGCCGTGAGTCGTGCCCTACCGACAAACGCGGCTCTTGGGCGGTGCTCACCCCTGAAGGCTTCGCCGCGCTGGAGAAGGCCGCGCCCGGGCACGTCGAGGCTGTTCGCGAGAGTCTTTTCGACCCGCTGACCCCCGAACAGGTGAAGGCGCTCGGCGAGATCAGCGCGGCCGTGCTGGGACGGCTGTCGCCGAAATGTGCCGCGGCCGAGGCGGAATTCGCGTTGCGGGAAGGGACTCTCGCGGACCTCGAAGAACCGGCCGAACTCGCCAAAGCGGATTGATCGAGCGCCCGTCCAGGACGGGCGCTTCGATGTTGTCGGTGCGGGTGGATAGGCTTCGGGCGGCCATCCGACCCTGCTGCTTAGGTGCACCTGAAGAACCGATGCTCAACATTTTCGCGCGCGCCTCCGTTTCCCGCGTCACCGACCCGATGGGGAAGGTGCTCGTCCGCGCCGGTCTGACCCCCAATGCGATGACCGTGATCGGCACGGCGGGCGCGGTGCTCTGCGCGCTCGCGTTCTTCCCGAACGACATGCTGCTGTGGGGCACCTTCACCGTATGGGGCTTCGCGATGCTGGACCTGCTCGACGGCGCGATGGCCCGCGCCCGCGGGTACGGCACGGCGTTCGGGGCCGTTCTCGACGCGACGTGCGACAGGCTGGTCGACGGCGCGCTTTTCGCCGCGATCGCGTGGTGGTGTTTCGTCCACGACGACAACCGCCCGGCCGCGGCGGCCGCGCTGATCTGCCTGGTGCTCGCACAGGTGATCTCGTACGTGAAGGCCCGGGCCGAGGCCTCCGGGCTGGAGGCCGACGGCGGCCTCGTCGAGCGTGCCGAACGGCTGATCATCGCGCTCGTGGGAACCGGACTGCATGGTCTGGGCGTTCCGTACACCGTGGACATCACCCTCTGGCTGCTCGCCGTTCTTTCGGTGATCACGCTGCTCCAGCGGATAGCCGCGGTGGCCAAGGCGGCGAGGGCCGCCAAGGCCGCCGGGCCGCCCGCCGGGGAAGGCAGGTCATGAGCGGGATCTCCCAGCGCCTGAGCGACTTCGGCTACGCGGCGGGCTGGCGGCTCGCGCGCCTGCTGCCGGCGTCGGCCGGCTCGGTGACCTTCGGGCTCGGCGCGGACCTCGCCGTCCGGCGGGACGGCGGCGGCGTACGCCAGCTGCGGAGCAACCTCGCCAGGGTCGTGCCGCAGGCCGACGAGGTCGAGCTCGACGAGCTGACCCGCCGCGCGATGCGGTCCTACGCCCGCTACTGGCACGAGATGTTCCGGCTGCCCTCGATGGACCACAAGGAGGTCAGCCGCAAGGTCGCCCAGTCCATCACCGGGGTCGAGAATCTCGACGCCGCGCTCGCCGAGGGCAACGGCGCGGTGATGGCGCTGCCGCACAGCGGCAACTGGGACGCCGCGGGTGTCTGGCTAGCGGATTACCTCGGCGGTTTCACCACGGTCGCGGAGCGGCTGAAACCCGAGTCGCTGTATCAGCGGTTCGTCTCCTACCGTGAGTCGCTCGGTTTCGAGATCGTGCCGCTGACCGGCGACAGCTCCGCGATGCGCGTCCTGCTCAAGCGGCTGCGGGAGAACAAGGCGATCTGCCTGGTGGGGGACCGGGATCTGACGAATTCGGGCGTGCCGGTGAAGTTCTTCGGCGAACAGACCAAGATGCCGGGCGGCCCGGCGCGGCTGGCCGCGACCACCGGCGCCGCGCTGATCCCGGCAGGCTGCTGGTTCACCGAGGACGGCTGGCAGATCCGGCTGCATCCGCGAATCCGCGTCACGAACCGATCCGAGGTCCCGGCGGCCACCCAGGCACTGGCCGACATTTTCGCCGGGGACATCGCCGCACATCCGGCCGACTGGCACATGATGCAGAAGTTCTGGCTCTCCGACCTCGAAGCCGAGGAACACGCTGACCTCGGCGAAGCGAGTTGAGCCGATGGCTCAGGCGCGGGTCGTGAAGATCGGGATCGTCTGCCCCTACTCGTTCGACGTGCCGGGCGGCGTACAAGGGCACGTCATCGAGCTCGCCAAGGCGCTCCTCGCGCGTGGCCACGAGGTCTCCGTGCTCGCACCGGCGGACGAGGACTCCGACGTCCCGGATTTCGTCGTCCCCGCGGGGAAGGCGCTCGGCATTCCGTACAACGGCTCTGTCGCGCGGCTGCAGTTCGGCCCGGTGTCCTACGCCAGGGTGCGGCGCTGGATCCGGGACGGCGAGTTCGACGTCCTGCACCTGCACGAACCGGCCGCCCCCAGTCTTTCCCTGCTGGCGCTGAAGGTCGCGGACGGCCCGATCGTGGCGACCTTCCACACCGCGACGACGCGTTCGCGCACGCTGTCGGCGTTCCAGCCGGTACTGCGTCCGCTGCTGGAGAAGATCACCGCGCGGATCGCGGTGTCGGCGCTGGCCCGGCGGGTCCAGGTCGAGCACGCCGGCGGTGACGCGGTCGAGGTCCCCAACGGCGTCGACGTCGACTTCTTCTCACGCGCGCTCCCGCTGGACGGCTATCCGCGGGCGGGTGGCACGGTCGGATTCGTCGGGCGGTACACCGAGCCACGCAAGGGGATGGGGGTGCTGCTGGAGGCGCTGCGGCTCCTGCTGCCGGAGTTCGAGGACCTGCGGCTGCTGGTCGTCGGCCGCGGTGACGCCGATCAGCTCCGCCGTGAGGCCGGGCCGGACCTGGCACCGCATATCGACCTGCTGGGCCAGGTCGACGACGAGACGAAGGCGCGGGCGCTGCGCAGCGTCGACGTCTACTGCGCGCCCAACACCGGCGGCGAGAGTTTCGGGATGATCCTCACCGAGGCGATGGCGGCGGGGACACCGGTGCTCGCGAGCGGGCTGGACTCGTTCCGTCGTGTGCTCGACGACGGGAAGGCCGGGATGCTGGCCGAAACCGGGGACGCGGCCGCGCTGGCAGGCGGTCTGCGTGAACTGCTCGGTGACCCGGCGCGGCGGGCCTCGCTGGCCGCGGCCGCGGGCGAGCGGGTCGCGATGTTCGACTGGTCCGTCGTCACCACGCAGGTCCTGCGGGTATACGAGGCGGCGATCGCCGCCGACCCCCGGCGGGTCGGCGCGGGTGAACGTGAGTTCAGCCGGTGACGACCTGGGTGTGGCTCGGCGGCCTCGTGGCCGCGATCGTGGTGCTGGGCGGGCTGTTCCTGCTCGCGACGGCGAACCGGCTCGACAGGCTGCACGTCCGCACGGACGCGGGCTGGGCGGCACTCGACGCGGCACTCGCGCGGCGCGCCGTAGTCGCCAGGGCGGCTGCGGTGATTCTCGGCGACGATGACCTGCGTCGGCTGGCCGAGCGCGCCGAACACGCGGAGCGGCCGGATCGCGAAGCCGAGGAGAACGAGCTGACGTTGCGGCTGGCGCGCGTCGACCGTACGACGTTGCCGCCGCCGCTGGCGGAAGAACTGAACGACGCCGAGCACCGCGTCGTCATCGCGCGGCGGGTGCACAACGACGCCGTCCGCGACACACTGCACCTGCGGCGGCGGCGGAAGGTCCGCTACTTCGGCCTCGCCGGGACAGCCCGGCTCCCGGAATACTTCGAAATCGCCGAGCCCGACTTCTGACCCCGCGTTTAGTCCTCTAGTTGCGGTAGTTCGTGTCACCAACTACCGCAACTAGAGGACTAAACGCGGCGGTTGCGTGTGCATGGAGCGCGACTGGAGGACTACTTGCGGGAGGATGGGCGGATGAGCGAGCGGGTTTTGGTGGCGGTGTTCGCGACGCCGGTGGCGTCGTTCCTCCTGCGGTACGGCAAGGACCTCGGGTACACGCCGGTGTTGTTCGAGCCGGACGGCGCGCGGGCGACGGACGTCGAGAACGGCTTCGACGTCGTCTCGACGGTGCCGGAACTCGGCCCGGACGCCGACGTGGTCGTCACCGACCACAACCGGCTTGAACTCGGCGAGGCACTCAAGGCCGTGCTGGAGCGCCCGTCCCGGTGGGTCGGGGTGCTGGGCAATCCGCGCCACGCCGGACCGCATGTGGTCGCACTTCAGGCGCTGAACGTCCCCGAAGCCCAGATCGCGCGCGTGCACCGCCCCGTCGGGCTGAACATCGGCTCGCGCACGCCGCCCGAGATCGCCGTCGCCACCCTCGCCGGTCTGCTGGCCGATCGGAACGACCGTCCTGGTGGCTTCGAGTTCCAGCAGTCAGGCGCAGGCCTGACGCCCTAGATGGTTGATTTCGTGATAGGAGGCTGGGCCACTCCAACCAGGGGGTGCCATTCACGACTCCCTGGACCGACTCGCTCGCGGGGATGTCGCGAAGGGCACTCACGCCCCCACGTGACCCAAGGGTAGTCGCGGTGTCTTGAAGGCCCCCTTTGAGACGTTGATCGTCTCAAAGGGGGCCTTCAGGACATGCCCGCGACCAAGGGCGGCTG